>NZ_JBHXAG010000029.1:0-25506 GCF_042726555.1 Streptomyces sp. NPDC060232
CGGCGCACGAGCCGAATGCCCCAGTAGCTCCGCTACGAGGACATTCGTCCCGCACGCCGAGGGCACGCACCGAACGCCGCTCCTTGCTCCACGGGGCAACTCGATACAGACCCTAGTACGTCCCGGTGAGGTGGGCGAAGACGACCACGTTGCCGCGGTAGCCCGTACGCGGTGAGAAGCCGCCGCCGCAGGTGATCACCCGAAGCTCGGCGCGCGACGAAGGGCCGTACACGCGGGTGTCGGGGAAGGTCCTGGCGTCGTGGACCTCGACCGCGTGGACCGTGAACACCGCCGTGCGGCCGTCCGCGCGCGGGACCTCGATCGAGGCGCCGCGGCGCAGGGCGCCCAGGTGGTAGAAGACCGCCGGCCCGGCGGAGTCGTCCACGTGCCCGGCGATCACGGCGGTACCGGTGGCGCCCGGGGTGGTGCCCTCGCGGTACCAGCCGGCGAGGTCGCGCCGGTCGGGCGGGGGCACTTCGAGATGGCCGGCCCGGTCCAGCCCGAGCCCGATCAGCGGGGCGTCCACCCGGATGGAGGGGATCCGGATCCGGCCGGGCGGCGACCCGGGGAGCGGGGCGATGCCGGGGCCGATCACGCCGGCGGCGGTCAGGGCCTCGGCGGGGGAGGGGAGCGGAGGCCCGACCGGATCACGGGAACCGCTGGTCACGAGCCAGACGCCGATGCAGGCGGCGAGCGCGACGAGTCCCCCGTGGCGGGCGGTCGGGCGGAAGTCGCCGGCCATGCACACCCCCTCCGCCTCTCGTCCGAGGTGACTGGCCGTCGCCCGGCCCCGCGAACGGGGGGGACCTCGCGGGGCGAGCGACGGGGGACGGTACCGGTCGGACCGCGGCCGGAGCCGCGGTGGGCGTCCGTCAGCTCCGCGTGCCGCTCGCCCGGCGACGCAGGAGCCAGGTACCGCCGACGGCGGTCGCGGCCAGTACGGCCGCTCCCGCCGCGATCTTGGCGGGGTCGGTGGTGATGGTCGTGCCACCGCCCACCCCGGTGTTGACGTGGCCCTGCGGACCGCGTTCGGTGACCACCAGGTCGCCGGTGGCGAACTTGCCGTTCGCGCAGGTCGCACCGATGCCGTAGGTGCCGGGACGGGCGCCGCGGGCCACCTGGAACTGCCCCACGACCACCTCCTTGTGGGTGCCCGGGACCAGCTTGAACCGGCCGCCGCCGACCGTGGTGGCATCGCCGTCGGCGTGGCTGCCGGGGCCGCAGGCAGTGGTGTTCACGGTGACGGTGGCGCCGGGGGCGGCGGACTTCGGCCAGACCTCCAGCGCGGCGAAGTCCCCGGGCGCGAATCCCGCCATGGCGAGGTCCGCGGCGGCGACCGCGCCGGCGACCGGGCCGGCGAACGCGACGGCGGTCAGCGCGGTCGCGGTCAGCACGTGTGCGGTACGTCGGCGCATGGGACTCTCCCTGAAGGCACGGGGTCGTGTGTCCGAGGAAACCCGGCCCGCCCGCCGCCCGCCTGCTGATGTCCCGTCAGGTCCGCCCCGCTGCGCGCCGACAGGGAGCGTTCTCGCAGGTCGGAATGGGCGTGGGGCCATCCGGGCCGCCCGCGCCGTCCGGGTGACCGAGTGACCCGGACGGCCCCGGCCACGACCGCCGGGCGGTCGGGTGACGCGGTGGGTAGGGCGGCGTGTACGGCGGTGCGTACGGTGGTGGGGCGCGGCGGAAGCCGGGGCATACGGCCCGGCGGCGGAGCGCCGCGCCACAGCCGAGGGAGGGCTCCGTGACACCGGTCGAACGGCCGCAAGAGACGACCACCGCCGCGCTCCCGTTCTTCGTGTACGGGACCCTGCGCCCCGGCGAGGTCAACCACGACCTGTTCCTGCGCGGCCGCACCGCCTCCGAGGAGCCCGCCACCCTGCCGGACGCCGTCCTCTACGACGGACCGGGCTATCCGTACGCGGTCCACCGGCCGGGCGCGACGGTCGTCGGGGAGCTGGTCACCGCGCCGCCGGGCGGGTATCGGGCACTCCTGGCCGCGCTGGACCAGCTGGAGGAGTACGAGGGCCCCGGGCGGCCGGGGAACGTCTACGACCGGATCGCCCGCGAGGCCCTGCGGCCCGACGGCACCGCCGTGCGTGCATGGGTCTACCTGGCCTCTCCGCTGATCGCCCGCGACCTGCGGGAACGCGGCACCGAGATACCCGGGGGCGACTGGTTCAACCGCTCGGGCGAGCCGTCCCGGCACTCCTCGGGGTCCGGGTAGTGCCGTGACCGCAAAGGTTCGGCCACAGCACTGGCTAGAGCCCTTCCGCGCCGCGGTTGCGCAGGCGCTGGCCGTACTGCTGGAGGACCCAGAGCTCCTCCTGGACCGCCGCCAGTTGCTCCGGCGGGGCCTGCGCGCCCAGCCGGGACAGCGTGCCCTGGATCTCGTGGACCCGGCGGTCGACCGCGCGCAGCCGCACCTGGACCAGCTGGACCCCGGCGTAGACCTCGTCGACCGTCTTCGCGTGGATGGCCTCGACCGCCAGTTCGGTGACGAGGGCGCGCACGGTGTCGTTCGGGGCGGCCTCGCGCACCCGCGCCAGGTAGTCGTCGGTGCCGAGCGCGGCGCCGCCCGCGTCCAGGATCGCCTGGCGCACGGCGGCGTAGGGCGGGGCGGTGAACTCGTCCATCCCGTACGCGTCGAAGGCCGGGGAGACCAGCGCGGGCCGCTGGAGGGCCAGCTTCAGCAGCTCGCGCTCGGTGCGGTGGGCGGGGCTGCGCAGGTTCAGCGCGGGGCCGCCGGCCGGCTGGGCGGCGGGCGCCTCCGCGGCCTCGTAGGAGGGTCGGCCCCGGTGCGGACCACCGCGTTGCGGACCGCCCCGCTGAGGGCCGCCGTGCTGCCCGCCCTGCGGTCCGCCGCCCTGGCCGCGCTCGCGCGCCCACCGGGCGAGCTGCGCGACCCGCTTGACCACGAACTGCTCGTCGCGGATGCCGAGCATGCCGGCCAGCTGGACCGCGGACTCGTGCTGGATGGCGATGTTCTTGATGTTGGCGACGACCGGAGCCGCCTCGTCCAGAGCGGCGGCCCGGCCGGCCGGATTCTCCAGGTTGTGCCGGGCGACGATGTGGCGCAGCGCGAACTCGAACAGCGGAGTGCGGGATTCCACCAGGGAGGCCACCGCCGCGTCCCCCTGCGCGAGGCGCAGGTCGCAGGGGTCCATCCCGCCCGGGGTGATCGCGATCGAGGTCTCGGCCGCGAACTTCTGGTCGTCCTCGAAGGCGCGCAGGGCGGCCTTCTGGCCCGCCGCGTCGCCGTCGAAGGTGAAGATCACCTCGGCGGTGGCGTTGTCCATCAGCAGGCGGCGCAGGATCTTGATGTGGTCGCCGCCGAAGGCGGTGCCACAGGTCGCGATGGCGGTGGTGACGCCGGCCATGTGGCAGGCCATCACGTCCGTGTAGCCCTCGACCACCACGGCCCGGGAGGTCTTCGCGATCTCCTTCTTCGCCAGGTCGATGCCGTAGAGGACCTGGGACTTCTTGTAGATCGCCGTCTCGGGGGTGTTCAGGTACTTCGGCCCGTTGTCGTCGTCGCGCAGCTTGCGCGCGCCGAAGCCGACCACTTCGCCGCTGATGTCGCGGATCGGCCACATGAGCCGGCCGCGGAAGCGGTCGATCGGCTTGCCGCTGCGGCTGTCCTGGGCGAGCCCGGAGGTGATCAGTTCCTTGTCGGTGAAGCCCTTGCCGCGCAGGAAGCGCGTCAGGTGGTCCCATCCGGCAGGGCTGTACCCCACGCCGAAGTGGGCTGCCGCGGCCTGGTCGAAGCCGCGTTCCGCCAGGAACTTGCGGCCGATCTCGGCCTCGGGGCCGTCCAGCTGGTCGACGTAGAACAGGGCGGCCGCCCTGTGCGCCTCGACCAGCCGGATGCGCTCACCGCGGCCGCTGGTGCCGGCGGTGTAGCCGCCCTCCTCGTACCGCAGGGTGATCCCGGCCAGGCCGGCCAGGCGCTCGACCGCCTCGGAGAAGGAGAGGTGGTCGATCTTCATGACGAAGTCGAGGGTGTCCCCGCCCGCCTGGCAGCCGAAGCAGTGGTAGAGGCCCTTGCTGGGGCTGACCTGGAAGGAAGGGGACTTCTCGTCGTGGAAGGGGCACAGGCCCTTGAGGTTGCCGCCGCCGGCGTTGCGCAGCTGGAGGTAGTCGGAGACCACGGCGTCGATCGGGACCGCGTCCCGTACCGCCTTCACGTCGTCGTCGTTGATCCGTCCTGCCACGCGTGAAGTCTACGGCCGGGCGCGGACAAACCCGTCAGGCCCCCTCCGCCGGAACCAGCGAGGCAAGCGGAACGGACGGGTCCGCGAGTGCGTCGCGATCCACGGGCGCCTTGGACCTGATCAGGGCCTGGATGTGCTCGGTGACGTCCCACACGTTCACGTTCATTCCGGCGAGGACCCGACCCTCCGACAGCCAGAAGGCGATGAACTCCCGCTTGGCGGCGTCACCGCGGATCAGCACCTGGTCGTAGCCGCCGGGCGGGGCGTATCCGGAGTACTCCAGGCCCACGTCGTACTGGTCCGAGAAGAAGTACGGCACCCGGTCGTAGCTGACCGGCTGCCCCAGCATCGCCCGGGCGGCGGCCGGGCCGCCGTTCAGCGCGTTGGCCCAGTGCTCGACCCGCAGCCGGGTCCCGAGCGCCGGGTGGTGGGCGGCCGCCACGTCGCCGACCGCGTAGACGTCCGGGTCGGACGTGCACAGCGAGGCGTCCACGGCGATGCCGCCGCCGTGCTCCCGGTCGACCAGGGCCAGCCCAGAGGTCTCGGCGAGCGCCGTCCGCGGGGCCGCCCCGATCGCGGCGAGCACCGCGTGCGCGGGGTGCTCCTCCCCGTCGTCCGTACGGGCCGCCAGCACCATGCCGTCCTGGCCCACGATCTCGGTCAGCCGGGCCCCGAAGTGGAAGCGCACCCCGTGATCGGCGTGCAGGTCGCCGAAGAGCCGGCCGATCTCGGGACCGAGCACGGCGTGCAGCGCGGTGGCCTCCGGCTCGACGACGGTCACCTCGGCGCCGTACCCGCGGGCCGCCGCGGCGACCTCCAGCCCGATCCACCCGGCGCCCGCGATCAGCAGGTGGCCGTTGTCCCGGCCGAGGCCCGCCAGGACGTGTCGCAGCCGCTCGGCGTGAGCGAGCCGGCGCAGGTGGTGCACCCCGGCCAGCCCGGTGCCGGGGATGTCCAGGCGGCGCGGCTCGGCGCCGGTGGCCAGCAGCAGCTTGTCGTAGTGCACGACCGTGCCGTCCCCGAGGACCACCCGCTTGGCTTCCCGGTCGAGGTGCACGGCCGGCTGGCCGAGGTGCAGCTCGATGTCGGAGGCCGCGTACCAGGACGGCTCGTGGACGAAGACGCTCTCGCGCTCCTCCTTGCCCGTCAGGTAGCCCTTGGACAGCGGCGGCCGCTCGTAGGGATGGTCACGCTCGTCGCCGATCAGGATCACCCGCCCCGTGAACCCCTCCGACCTCAGCGTTTCGGCCGCCTTCGCCCCGGCGAGCCCCGCGCCGACGATGACGAACGTCCGGTGTGCGTCGACCACCTGATGCCTCCTCATAACCTCTACGCCACATGCGACCACATGCGAGCGTCCCGCACTGAGCCTGCCGCGTGAAGGGGGAGTGGCTCGATCAGCTCACCCTTCGGCGCGTCGGGTGCGCCGGGTGAGGCGTGCGTGCAGGGAACGGGCGGAAGCGTCGGTGAGACACGCGATCTGATCGACCACCGCCCGCTTCCTGGCCCGGTCGTCCGCGGCCGCGTCGAAGATGGCGCGGAACTGCGGGTCCAGGCCCTCGGGGGCGCGGGCGCTGAGCGCCTCGGCCAGTTCGGCCAGGACGATGCGCTGGTCGGCGCGGATGCGCTCCTGCTCGTCGCGCTGCATGACGTACAGGTCGGCGACCGCCTTGAGCACCGCGCACTCGTAGCGCGCCTCGCGCGGCACCACCAGTTCGGCTCCGTACCGGGTGAGGCGGCCCGAGCCGTACGCCTCCCGGGTGGCTCCTTCCGCGGCCAGGCAGAAACGGCCGATCAGCTGGCTCGTGGCGTCCTTCAGGCGGGCCTGGGCGACGGCGGAACCGTCGTACCCGTGCGGCCACCACTCCTGCTCCATCAAACGGTCCAGCGCGGCGCGCAGTTCCTCGGGGGAGGTGCCGGCGGGGACGTACCGGCCGATGGCGACCTGCCAGATCGCGGCCCGCTCGGGCTCGGCGAACAGCAGGTTGGGGTCGAGGTGCCCGGCGTGCAGGCCGTCCTCGAAGTCGTGGACGGAGTAGGCGACGTCGTCCGCCCAGTCCATGACCTGGGCCTCGAAGCACTTGCGGTCGGCGGGCGCGCCGAGCCGCAGCCACTCGAAGACGGGCAGGTCGTCCTCGTACGCCCCGAACTTGACCGAGTCGGGGTCGGTCGGGTGGCCGCCGCGGGCCCACGGGTACTTGGTGGCGGCGTCCAGGCAGGCCCGGGTGAGGTTGAGGCCGACGCTGACCGGCCGCCCGCTCGCAGGGTCGGGCACGAACCGCTTGGGCTCCAGCCGTGTCAGCAGGCGCAGCGACTGGGCGTTGCCCTCGAAGCCGCCGCAGTCCTTGGCGAACTCGTTCAGCGCCTCCTCGCCGTTGTGGCCGAAGGGCGGGTGGCCCATGTCGTGCGAGAGGCAGGCGGCCTCGACGAGGTCGGGGTCGCAGCCGAGCGCGGCGCCGAGCTCCCGGCCCACCTGGGCGCACTCCAGCGAGTGGGTCAGACGCGTACGGGGACTGGCGTCCCAGTCGTACGAGCGGGTGCCGGGGGTGACCACCTGGGTCTTCCCGGCGAGGCGGCGCAGCGCGGCGGAGTGCAGCACGCGGGCGCGGTCGCGCTGGAAGGCGGTGCGCCCGGGCCGTTTGTCGGGCTCTGCGGCGAAGCGCTCGGTGTCGGCCGGGTCGTAGGGCGAGTAGAGGTCGTCTGCGGGGGCGTGCGCGGTGCCTTCCATGACAAGACGGTAACCGCAACGACTGACAAACCGGGATCAGGCGGAGACGAGTTCCGGCAGGGGGCGGGCGGCGGGACGGCCCAGGGCCTCGTCGTAGCGGCGCAGCAACAGCCGGGCCATGGCCGGGTGGTCGCCCAGCGGGGCGGCCGCGAGGGCGGGCGAGGCCGCGGCGGTCTGGGTGGCGAACCGGCCGGGAGCGGCGAAGTACGAGGCCACCGCGATCCGGTGGTGGCCTCGGGCGGCGAGGGTCCGGACGGCCTCGGGGGCGCCCGGCGCGGCGGCCGAGGCGTAGGCGGGCACCACCGGGACGCCGCCGAGGCGCCGGGAGAGCAGCGCGGCGGTGCCGCGGGTGTCGGCGGCCGAGTCGGGGTCGCGGGAGCCGGCGGCGGCGAGGACCACGGCGGTCCCCGCGGTCCAGCCGGCCTCCACGAGCCGCTCGTACAGGGCCTCGACGAGCAGCGGGTGGGGGCCCAGCGGGGCGGCCACGCGGATGTCCAGGTGGGTGGCCCGGGCGGCGGCCCCGGGGAGGTCGCGCTTGACGTGGTGGCCGCGGCCGAGCAGCAGCGGGACGAGCACGGCCGCGCCGGACGTGGCGCGCAGGGTGTCGTCGAGCAGCGGCTCGTTCAGCTCGATGTGGCCGAGCCGGACGTCGAGGCGCGGGCGGAGCTCGCGGACTCGTTCGAGGAGGGCGAGGGCGGTGCGCAGGGCGTGCGGGTCGCGGCTGCCGTGGGCCACGGCGACGAGGGTGGGCTGCTGCATGGGCGGTCTCCGAGGGGGCGGGTGCGGGGCGGTCGCAGTCCGCGGAGCTGCGTGCCGAGTTGGGCGGTGATCCGGGTCAGCAGCTCGGCCGCGCTGCCGAACGGGAGGGAGAGGCTGTCGGGAGGGTGCACCGGCTCCGTCATGAACCGATCCTGCGGGTGGGACGTTGCGGGTGCGTTGCGGCGGGGTGACGGGTGTTTGCGGGGTGCTCACTCGGTCGTTCGTACGAGTGAAAGGGGGCGGTGGCGGAACTCCGGGCCAGGTGGTGATCGTCAATGTGTGCGAACGGTGTGTGGTGCGGGCGGTGTGCGGGAGGGGCGGTCATGGAGATCAAGGGCGGGGCGAGGGTCGCGGTGGCGAGTGTCCGGGCGGCGACGAGGGTGAGAGCGGGGGCGCGGGCGCTGGTGGGAGCGGTGGCGGACCGGCGGCTGCGGGGGCCGGGATGGCCGCGGCGGCTGAAGGGGGTCCCGGGTAGGCGGTTGGCGGTGCAGGCCGTCATGGCGGGCTGTGTGCTGGCGCTGCTCCCGTCGGCGTGGACGCACGCGTCGGCCGCCGACCGGCTGCGGACGACGGCCGACGCGCCCGCCGCCGACGTGGCGGTGGTGTTCGGGGCCGGCCTGTGGCGGGGGCGGCCTACCCCCTATCTCGCCGACCGGCTCGACGCCGCCGCCGAGCTGTACCGCACCGGCAAGGTCAAGGTCGTCCTGGTCACGGGGGACAACAGCCGCCGGGAGTACGACGAGCCCGACGCGATGCGCACCTACCTGACCGGGAAGGGCGTCCCGGACGGGCGGATCGTCAGCGACTACGCGGGCTTCGACACCTGGGACTCCTGCGTGCGGGCCAAGGAGATCTTCGGGGTCGACCGGGCCGTGCTGGTCACCCAGGGCTTCCACATACGCAGGGCCGTCGCCCTGTGCGAGGCTGCGGGCCTGGACTCGTACGGCGTCGGGGTGGCCGACGTGCACGACTCCACCTGGTACTACGGGCAGGCGCGCGAGTTCTTCGCCTCGGGCAAGGCGGCCGTGGACGCGGCCTTCAAGCCCGCCCCGCGCTTCCTGGGGCCGAAGGAGCAGGGGGTGTCGCGGGCCCTGGCGGCTCCGGCGCAGTGACGCACCGCAGACGGTACGGCGCTCCCGCCCGTCGTACCCGCCGCCCGCCCCGCACCATCAACATGCCACCGACGGGGGCGCCGCGCTACGGTCCGCCCTGTGCGACAGGACGACCACACCACCGCGCCCCTGCTGCGCGAGGTACTCCCCGGGCTGCGACCGGCCCTCGACGCCGCCCTCAGCGCCGCCCTCGACGCGGCCTCACCGGGAGCGGTGGGCCGCGCTGAGGTGGAGCACCCCGAGCCGTAACGCGGGGCGGCGGCCCGTGTAACACCGGCGGCGCACGCTGGGGCCATGAGCACCTCCGCCACCGCCACCGCCACGCACTGCCCCTACTGCGCGCTGCAGTGCGGGATGAACCTGCGCCCCGAGCCCGGCGGCGCGGGTGTGACGGTGGAGGAGCGCGCCGACTTCCCGGTCAACCGGGGAGCACTGTGCGGCAAGGGCCGCACCGCCCCTGCCGTGCTCTCCTCCCGGGTGCGCCTGACCGAGCCGCTCGTCCGCACCCACGCAGGGCGGCTCGAACCGGCCACCTGGGAGGAGGCCCTCGACGCCGTCGCCGCGGGCCTCTCCCGCACGGCCCGCGCGCACGGACCGGACGCGGTCGGCGTCTTCGGCGGCGGCGGGCTCACCAACGAGAAGGCGTACGCGCTCGGCAAGTTCGCCCGCGTCGCCCTGCGCACCTCGCAGATCGACTACAACGGCCGCTTCTGCATGTCCTCGGCCGCCGCCGCGCACCAGAAGGCCTTCGGGCTCGACCGCGGCCTGCCCTTCCCGCTGGAGGACATCCCCCGCACCGGCTGCGTGATCCTCGTCGGCTCGAACCTGGCCGAGACCATGCCGCCCGCCCTGCGCTACCTCACCGAGCTCAAGGCCAACGGCGGCACCCTGATCGTCATCGACCCCCGCCGCACGCGCACCGCGGAACAGGCCGACCTGCACCTGGCCCCGCGCCCCGGCACCGACCTCGCCCTCGCCCTGGGCCTCCTGCACCTCGTGGTCGCCGACGGCCGCACCGACGAGGAGTTCATCGCCGCCCGCACCACCGGCTGGGAGGAGGCCCGTGCCGCCGCCATGGCCCACTGGCCCGAGCTGGTGGAACGGATCACCGGCGTCCCGGTCCCGGCCCTGCGCGAGGCCGTCGGTCTCTTCTGCGCCCCTGAGTCCGCGATGGTGCTGACCGCCCGCGGCCCGGAGCAGCAGTCCAAGGGCACCGACACCGTCGGCGCCTGGATCAACCTGTGCCTGGCCACCGGCCGGGCCGGCCGCCCGCTGTCCGGCTACGGCTGCCTCACCGGCCAGGGCAACGGCCAGGGCGGACGCGAGCACGGGCAGAAGGCCGACCAGCTCCCCGGCTACCGCAAGCTGACCGACCCGGCCGCGCGGGCGCACGTCGCCGAGGTCTGGGGCGTCGACCCCGACAGCCTCCCCGGGCCCGGCCGCAGCGCCTACGAACTCCTCGACGCCCTCGGCACCGACGTGAAGTCCCTCCTGCTGATGGGCTCCAACCCGGTGGTCTCGGCCCCCCGCGCCGCACACATCGAGGACCGGATCCGCTCACTGGACTTCCTCGCCGTGGCCGACGTCGTGCTCTCCGAGACGGCCGCCCTCGCGGACGTCGTCCTCCCCGTCACCCAGTGGGCGGAGGAGACCGGCACCACCACCAACCTGGAGGGCCGCGTCCTGCTGCGCCGCCGCGCCCTGACCCCGCCCCCCGGGGTCCGCAGCGACCTGGACGTCCTGCACGGGCTCGCCGCCCGCCTCGGCGTCGAGAAGGGCTTCCCCACCGCCCCCGAGGAGGTCTTCGACGAGCTGCGCCGCGCCTCGGCCGGCGGCCCGGCGGACTACTCGGGCATCACCTACGACCGCATCGAGTCCGAACAGGGCGTCTTCTGGCCCTGCCCCGAAGGCTCGGCCGGCACCGAGCGCCTCTTCCTGGACCGCTTCGCCACGGACGACGGCCGGGCCCGGTTCGTCCCCGTCGCCCACCGCGACGCCGCCGAGGTCCCCGACGCGGAGTACCCGCTGCTGCTCACCACCGGCCGCGTGGTCGCCCAGTACCAGTCCGGCGCCCAGACCCGCCGGGTGGACGAGCTCAACGAGGCCGCCCCCGGCCCCTTCGTGGAACTGCACCCCCGCCTGGCCGCCCGCATAGGCGCGGTCGACGGCAGCCCGCTGGCCGTCACCTCCCGCCGCGGCCGCGCCGTGGCCCCGGCCCGCATCACGGACGCCATCCGCGCGGACACGGTCTTCATGCCCTTCCACTGGCCGGGCGAGGGCCGCGCCAACACCCTGACCAACCCGGCCCTCGACCCCACCTCCCGCATGCCGGAGTTCAAGGTCTGCGCGGTCCGCGTCGAGCCGGCCTAGGTCCTGTCTGGAGTTCCGGCGCGGGAGAAGGAGCGGCGTCTGGTGCCGTCGGATCCAAGGCGGAGGAGGGAGTCGACGCGGAGCGTCGGCGACTGACGACAACGCGGGAAGCGGCGGTGCCGGACGCCGCAACGCCGCGGGGGAACTCCAGACAGACCCTAGTGCTGTGACCCGGTGAACCTTGGCGGTCACAGCATCAGGAGACGTCCTCGAAGGTCGGGCGCAGGGCCTCCACCAGACGGGCCAGGAAGACCCCCTCCCCGGGGGCGGCCAGCTGCGGGTACTCCGCCTCGAAGTGCCCCCACTCGGCGCCCACGTAGCCCTCGGGGGCGATGTGCACGATGTCGAGGAGCTCCACGTCCCGGTTCGGTTGCGGGGCCTCGCCCGCCTGCCGGAACACCTCCTGGAGCAGGGCGTTCGGCAGCCGGTGCCGTTCGGCCAGCAGGACCGCGTCGTACAGGTCCTTGCCCTGCGGGTGCCGGTCGCTGATGAGCCACAGCACCTTCCAGGCCAGCGACAGCGCCGGCGACGCCGCGAGGACCACCGCCCCGCAGGCCAGTTCGGCCGGCTCCGGCGGGACCGGCAGCCGCTCGTTGAAGACGAAGTCCAGCTGGACCTGCCCGTCCGGCAGGCCGGGCACGGACCACGGCAGCACCATGCGCCGCCCCGGCACCCGGTCGTACGTCCAGATGTCCTCCGACACCGCCCCCGAAGCCTCGACCCCGGCCCGGCCGTCGGCCGCCGCCGCGATGCCGTCCAGCATCCGGCCGGTCCGGCCTTCCTCCATCCGCCAGGTCTCGGGAACCACCACGAAGTCCAGGTCGCCGGGCTCCCTGGCCTCCTGCCCGAACCAATCGGCGAGCAGCACGCTGCCCCGCAGCACCAGCGAGCCCGCCCACGCGGACTCCGAGACCGCCAGCAGGACCGCGTCCATCGCCGCCCGCCGCGCCCGCACCCAGGCGGCGGTCCGCTCCGGGTCGTCGAAGACCGGGTCGCCGGCCCGGTAGCCCTGGAAGTTGTGCCGCAGCGACGGGTCGAAGACCGCCCGCTGCCGTAGGTCGTCCCCGACGACCGGACGCAGCGTCCGCGGCAGGTGCCGGGCCGTCCGCGTCTCCTCGTCCAGGGGCTCGCTCGGCACGTGCGTGCTGTCGATGCCGAACTCCCGCCACGAGCTCATCGCGCACCCTCCCCGAAGGTCTTCTCCAACAGCGCCAGCATCCGGTCCTCGTACCGACGCCCGGAACAGTCGACGCCGGGGTACTCCTGGGCGAAGCCCGTCCAGTCGGTCCCGTCGAACCGCTCGAACGTGTCCGGGGTCGGCGGCACATGGCCGCCGCCCCCGACCGCCCACTCCCCGGACAGCCGGAACACCTCCTCCAGCAGCCGATACGGCAGTACGCAGTCCTCCGCCAACAGGACCGCGTCGTACAGGTCCTTGCCCTGCGGGTACATGTCCCCGGCCAGCCACATCAGCTTCCAGGCCAGGGAGAGCTCCCGCGTCGCCGCGGGCAGCACCACCCCGGCCACCTCGGCCGGCTCCGGGGCCACCGGCAGCGGCTCGTTGAAGACGAAGTCCAGCTGGACCTGGCCGCCCGGCAGCCCCGGCGCGGACCAGGGCAGGACCAGCCGCCGGCCCGGCATGCGTTCGTACGTCCAGATGTCCTCGGACACCGCCTCGCAGGCCTGAACCACCAGCCCGCCCTCCTCGGCGGCGACCCGCTCGGCCGCCTCCGCGACGGCCGCCAGCAGCAGTTCCGTACGCGGCTCGTCGATGCCCCAGACCTGCGGGACCACCACGAAGTCCAGGTCGTGCGGCTCCCGCGCCGCCGCCCCGAACCACCCCGCCAGGAGCATGCTGCCGCGCAGCACCAGCGAGTCCGCCCAGCCCGACCGGGCGACCCCGCGCGCGACCACGTCGAGCGCCGCCCGCCGGGCCGCCCGCCAGGCGGGCAGCAGCCCGGCGTCCACAGCGGAGTCGGAGATCCGGTAGCCGTCCCTGAAGTGCTTGAGCGCCGGGTCGAAGACCAGCCCTCCGGCCGCCACGGCACCCATCCCGGCCGTGGAGGTGCCCGGCAGCTCGTACGTGCGCGCCCGCCGGAAGCCGCCGACCGCGTTTCGCGCGTTCGTCCCGCTCATGCCGTCTCCTCCTGCTCGATCCAGCCGTCGTCCACCGACAGGTCACTGTCGTACAGCACGAACTCCCGCTCCCCCGAGCCCATTTCGTACCCGGCCGAGCCGAGCTCCCGGACGAGCGCGTCGAACGCCGCACCCGCGCCGGCCGCTCCCGTGGCGCCGCGCCACCGCTGCGTCACGAACCGCGTGTGCCAGCCCCCGCCGCCTACCCGGCGCGCGTTCCACGACAGGTGCGCCCCGTGCGGGACCACCAGGGCCTCCAGCGCCGGGCGGTCGAAGTCCGCGGGCAGCAGCACCGGGAGGTGGTGCTCGAAGTAGCCGCCGCCCGGCCCCGGGAGGTCCGTGGTCCAGGGGACCGTCTCCACCTTGACCCGCACCGGATCGAAGCCGTCCGCCCGCAGTTGCGGCACCAGCCGCTCGTGGCCCGTGCGGTCCCGCAGGGTCAGCATCGGCTGCGACACCATCCGCCCCCGCGCCAGCTGGATGTGGGTCACCTTCAACTCCCGCGCGGCGGCCCAGGCGTCGAGCCGCGCCAGCTCCGCCGCGTCCGCGCAGCGCACCGTCACGTGGGTTTCGTACTCATGCATGGAGTCGATCATCTCGGACATGTGTCCGATCCGCATCGGGGTTCCGGACGGGGGGTAACCATCGGTCACGCAGCGGACTCAGAAAGTGCTCGCACGCCCCTCGTGGCAGCGATGTGTCATACCCCACACTGAATGCGGTGCCCCCGTCCTCGGAGCCCTGGAGGTCGCCCCCGTGCAGACCCGGACCCTGACCGTGAACGCGAGCGAGTCCTCGGAGGCCAAAGCCGTGGACGAAGAGCCCGAGGTACTGGAGCTGATCGAGCCGGTGCCCGTGCAGCGCAGGCGGGACAGCGGCGAGAACGGGGGCGGAGCGGGACCCTCCGCCGACCTGTTCCGCCAGTACCTCCGCGAGATAGGCAGGATCCCGCTGCTCACCGCCGCGGAGGAGGTGGATCTGGCACGGCGCGTCGAAGCCGGGCTGTTCGCCGAGGAGAAGCTCGGCACCACCCCCGACCTCGACTCCCAGCTCGCCGTCGACCTCGACCGGCTCGTCGTCATGGGACGCATGGCCAAACGCCGTCTCATCGAGTCGAACCTGCGCCTCGTCGTCTCCGTCGCGAAGCGGTACGTGGGCCGCGGGCTCACCATGCTCGACCTGGTGCAGGAAGGGAACCTCGGGCTGATCCGGGCCGTTGAGAAGTTCGACTACGCACGCGGGTACAAGTTCTCCACCTACGCCACCTGGTGGATCCGGCAGGCGATGTCCCGGGCACTCGCCGACCAGGCCCGGACCATCCGCGTGCCCGTCCACGTCGTCGAGCTGATCAACCGCGTCGTGCGCGTCCAGCGCCGCATGCTCCAGGAACGCGGCTACGAGCCCACCGCCGAAGAGGTCGCCGTCCACCTGGAGCTGACCCCCGAGCGCGTCCTGGAAGTGCTGCGCCTCGCCCAGGAGCCGGTCTCGCTGCACGCCCCCGTCGGCGAGGAGGACGACGTCGCGCTCGGCGACCTCATCGAGGACGGGGACGCCGCCTCCCCCGTGGAGTCGGCCGCCTTCTTCCTGCTGCGCGAGCACCTGGAAGCGGTCCTGTCGACCCTCGGCGAACGCGAGCGCAAGGTCGTGCAGTTGCGGTACGGCCTCGCGGACGGACGCCCGCGCACCCTGGAGGATATCGGCCGGATCTTCGGCGTGACGCGCGAGCGGATCCGCCAGATCGAGTCCAAGACCCTCAACAAGCTGCGCGACCACGCCTTCGCCGACCAGCTGCGCGGATACCTCGACTGAAGCGGGCACCGCCGCCAGCGGCAAGGGGCGCCCCGAAGGACGCCCCACCCGCAACCGGCGGACCGGTCCGGTCTCAGTCGACCTCGGCGACCGCCTGGGCGAACTGCGCCGCGTACAGCCGCGCGTAGGCGCCGCCCGAGGCCAGCAGCTCCTCGTGCGTGCCCTGCTCCACGATCGAGCCGCTCTCCATCACCAGGATCAGGTCGGCGTCGCGGATGGTGGAGAGCCGGTGCGCGATCACGAAGGACGTACGGCCGTGCGCGAGCCGCGCCATCGCCTTCTGGATCAGCACCTCGGTACGGGTGTCCACCGAGCTCGTCGCCTCGTCGAGGACCAGGATCACCGGGTCCGACAGGAATGCCCGGGCGATGGTGATCAGCTGCTTCTCGCCCGCGCTGACGCCCGCGCCCTCGTCGTCCAGCACGGTGTCGTAGCCGTCCGGCAGGGTCCGGATGAACCGGTCCGCGTGCGCCGCCCGCGCCGCCTCCTCGATCTCGGCGCGCGTGACCTCTCGCGAGGCACCGTAGGCGATGTTCTGCGCGATGGTGCCGCCGAACAGCCAGGTGTCCTGGAGCACCATGCCGATGCCGCCGCGCAGCTCCTCGCGGGTCATCTTGGCGATGTCCACGCCGTCCAGGGCGATCTCCCCGCCCGTGACCTCGTAGAACCGCATCAGCAGGTTCACCAGGGTCGTCTTGCCGGCACCCGTCGGGCCGACGATCGCGACCGTGTGGCCCGGCTCCACCGAGAGCGACAGGTTCTCGATGAGCGGCCGGTCCGGCTCGTAGCGGAAGGCCACCTTGTCGAAGGTGACCTGGCCGCGCAGCTCCTGCGGACGCTCCGGCACGTCGGCGTCGCGCTCCTGCTCCGGAGCGTCCAGCAGCTCGTAGACCCGCTCCGCCGAGGCGACACCGGACTGCACGAGGTTCGCCATCGACGCGACCTGGGTCAGCGGCATCGAGAACTGCCGCGAGTACTGGATGAAGGCCTGCACGTCACCGATCGACAGGGTGCCGGAGGCGACCCGCAGCCCGCCGACCACCGCGATCAGCACGTAGTTGATGTTCGAGATGAAGAACATCACCGGCTGCATGATGCCGCTGACCAGCTGCGCCTTGAACGAGGCCCGGTACAGCGCCTCGTTCTGCTCGGCGAAGACCGCCGCGGACTCCTTCTGCCGGCCGAAGACCTTGACCAGGTTGTGCCCCGAGTACATCTCCTCGATGTGCGCGTTGAGCGTGCCGGTCGTCTTCCACTGCTCCACGAACTGCGGCTGCGACTTCTTGCCGATCTTCGCGGCGACGTAGACCGAGACCGGTACGGTCCCCACCGCGACCAGCGCCAGCAGCGGCGAGATCCAGAACATCATCGCCAGCACGCCGACGATCGTCAGGAGCGAGTTCAGCAGCTGACCCATCGTCTGCTGCAGCGTCTGGCCGATGTTGTCTATGTCGTTGGTGGCCCGGCTCAGCACCTCGCCGCGCTTCTGCTGGTCGAAGTACGACAGCGGCAGCCGCGACAGCTTCGCCTGGAGCTCCTCGCGCATCCGGTACAGGGTGCCGTTCATGACGTGGTTCGACAGCCGGGTCGCGACCAGCATCAGCAGGCCGGCCAGGGTGAAGACCACCAGCGCCCAGATCGCCACGATGCCGACCGCGCCGAAGTCGATGCCCTGTCCCGGGGTGAAGTCGGTGCCCGACAGCATGTCCGCCACGCCCTCGTCACCGCGGGCGCGCATCCCCTCCAGCGCCTGCTGCTTGGTCACACCGGCCGGCATCTCCCGGCCGACGATCCCCGCGAAGACCAGGTCGGTCGCCTCGCCGAGGATCTTCGGGCCGACGACGGCGCAGGCCACACTGCCGACCACGGCGAGGACCATGCCCCACAGCTTGGCCCGGTCCTGCGCGAGCTGGGCCAGCAGCCGCTTGCCCGATCCCTTGAAGTCCAGGGACCGCTGGACCGGCCCCGTCATCATCCGTCCTCCGGGCCCGCTCATGCGGCCTCCGCCTCCGTCAGCTGGGAGAGCACGATCTCCCGGTAGGTCTCGTTGCCGGCCATCAGCTCGTGGTGGCGTCCCTCGCCCACGACCTGGCCCTCGTCGAGGACGATGATCCGGTCGGCGTCGCGGATCGTGGCGACCCGCTGGGCGACGATGACCACGGTCGCGTCCTCGGTCTCGCGGGCGAGCGCCGCGCGCAGCGCCGCGTCCGTCGCGTAGTCCAGGGCCGAGAAGGAGTCGTCGAAGAGGTAGATCTCCGGGCGCTGGACAAGGGTGCGGGCGATGGCCAGACGCTGGCGCTGGCCGCCGGAGACGTTCGTCCCGCCCTGGGTGACGGGGGCCTCAAGGCCGCCCTCCAGCGCCGAGACGAACTCCTTGGCCTGGGCGACCTCCAGGGCCTGCCACAGCTCTTCGTCGCTGGCGTCCGGGCGCCCGTAGCGCAGATTGGAGGCGATGGTGCCGGAGAACAGGTAGGGCTTCTGCGGCACCATGCCGACCGTCTTCGCCAGCAGTTCGGGGTCGAGCCGGCGTACGTCCTCGCCGTCGACCAGCACCTCGCCGCCGGTCGCGTCGAACAGCCGCGGGACCAGGCCCAGCAGCGTGGACTTCCCGCTGCCGGTGGAGCCGATCACCGCCGTGGTCTCGCCGGGGCGGGCCACCAGGTCCACGCCGCGCAGGACGGGGGCCTCGGCGCCCGGGTAGCCGAAGTCGGCGCCGCGCAGCTCCAGGAGCCCGCGGCGGGTGAGTTCGCGCACCGGGTCGGCGGGCGGGACGACGCTGGACTCGGTGTCCAGCACCTCCTGGATGCGCTCCGCGCAGACCTCGGCGCGCGGCACCATCATGAACATGAAGGTGGCCATCATCACGGACATGACGATCTGCATCAGATAGGCGAGGAAGGCCGTGAGTTGGCCGATCTCCATACCGCCGCTGTCGACGCGCATCGCGCCGAACCAGATGACGGCGACGCTGGAGATGTTCACGACCACGATCACGGTCGGGAACATCAGCGCCAGCAGCTTGCCCGAGGCCAGCGACACGCCGGTGAGGTCGGCGTTGGCCTCCCGGAAGCGGTCCTTCTCGTAGTCGTCGCGGACGAAGGCGCGGATCACGCGGTTGCCGGTGATCTGCTCGCGCAGCACCCGGTTGACGGTGTCCAGGCGGTCCTGCATCTGGCGGAACAGCGGCCGCGTCCTGTAGACGATGGCGCCGACGGAGATCCCGAGTACGGGGACCACGGCCAGCAGGACGCCCGACAGCTGCACGTCCAGCGAGAGCGCCATCGCGATGCCGCCGACGCACATGATCGGGGCCGACACCATCAGGGTGAAGGTCATCAGCACCAGCATCTGGACCTGCTGGACGTCGTTCGTCGTACGGGTGATCAGGGACGGGGCGCCGAACTGGCCGAGCTCCCGGGCGGAGAAGCTCTGCACCCGGTCGAAGACGGCGCCGCGGACGTCGCGTCCGACGGCCGCGGCCGTGCGGGCGCCGTAGTAGACGGCTCCGACGTTGCAGACGAGCTGGATGAGCGACACGCCGAGCATCAGCGCGCCGAAGCGCAGGATGTAGCCGGTGTCGCCGTTGACGACACCGTTGTCGATGATGTCGGCGTTCAGGGTGGGCAGGTAGAGGCTGGCGCTGGTCTGCAGCAGTTGCAGCAGGACCAGCGCCGCGATGGGTTTGCGGTACGGGCCCAGGTGGGTCCGCAGAAGTCGTATGAGCACGCGCAGGCTCCGGTCGGCACGATCGAGGGGGGTTCAACCCATCTTCGGCCAATCGGCCCTGTGATCCCCACCGGATTTCGCAAAGGCCGGTCAAAAGGACCAGCCCCGCCACGCGGGTGCTACGACCCCCGCGGCAGGGCTGGAAGCGGCCTCGGTACCGCTCAGAACGCCCCGGGGTGGATCTGCTCCCGCGTCGCGAGGTACTGCTGGCGGACGCCCTGCCAGGCCGCGAACTCCTCGCCCGGCTCGAAGACCTGCGCCGCGGGGGCGGGCCAGACGGGCGGGGTGTGCGGCGCCAGAGTGCCCTGTGCGACACCGAGGGCCCAGGCCGCCTGGCGGGCCGCGCCCAGCGCCGCGTAGTCGGCCGGCGCCGGTACGACGATCTGCGTGCCGAACAGCCCGGGGGCCGCCGCCTGCACGGCGGGCAGCTCGGCGGCCGCGCCCAGCAGGAACACCCGGCGGATCTCGACCCCGCGCGAGCGCAGCACGTCGAGGGCGTCCACCAGGCCGCACAGCATGCCCTCGAAGGCCGCCCGGGCCAGGTGCTCCGGTTTCATCGAGTCCCGGCGCAGACCGCTGAGGGTTCCGGCGGCATGCGGCAGGTTCGGCGTCCGCTCACCCTCCAGGTACGGCAGCAGTACGAGGCCGTGCGCGCCCGGCGTCGACTTCAGCGCGAGCTCGGACAGCCCCTCCAGGTCGGTGCCGAGCAGCTCGGCGGTGCCGCGCAGGGCCCGTACGGCGTTGGAGGTGTTCACCACGGGCAGGTGCATGCCGGTGGCGTCGGCCAGGGAGGTGATCAGCCCGCCCGGCTCCGACAGCGCCTCGTGGTGCACCGCCATCACCGAACCGGAGGCGCCGAGGGAGACCACCGCGTCGCCGGGTCCCAGCCCCAGGCCGAGCGCCGCGGCCATCGTCTCGCCGGTGCCGGCGGATATCAGCAGGCCCTCGGGCGTGGTCCCGGCCGCGTCGGACGGGCCGAGCACCTCGGGCAGCAGCGCCCGGTGCCCGAGCGCCAGCTCGACGAGGTCGGGCCGCCAGGCTCCGGCGGCCGCCGACCAGTAACCGGTTCCGGAGGCGCCGCCGCGGTCGGTGGTCCGCCGGGCCGGGCGGCCCAGCAGCTGCCAGACCAGCCAGTCGTGCGGGGACATCAGCACGGCCACCCGGCGGGCCGCCTCGGGCTCGGTGCGGGCCAGCCAGGCCAGCTTCGCGACCGGCTGCGCGGAGTGCGGGACCGAGCCCACCGCCTCGGCCCAGGCGTGCCGCCCACCGAGGGCTTCGGTGAGGTCGGCGGCCGCGACCTGGCCGCGCTTGTCGTTTCCGACGAGGGCCGGGCGCACCAGGGTGCCCTGCGGGTCCAGCGCAAGCAGGCCGTGCTGCTGCGCGGAGACCCCGATGGCCTGGACCCCCTCCAGGATCCCGCCGCCGGCGGCCTCGCCCAGGGAGAGCAGCCAGGCCTGCGGATCGGTCTCGTGGGGGTTGGCGCCGTCGGGTTCCCCCACGGGCTGCGGATGGGGTGCGTACCCCTGGCGCAGCACGGCGCCGGTCTCGGTGTCACAGACGACGATGCGTGTGAAGGCGGAAGAGCTGTCCAGCCCGGCGACTATCCCCATGCGGAGAATTCTGCCGCACGCGGGGCCGGTCTCGACCGTCCCGGAGCCCCTGAAACCTCATGGGTCCCAGGGGCTCCGGGTGCGGCCTGTGACGGGTCAGGTGTTGCTGGTGCCCCAGTCGTCTGCGGGGGCCTGGCCGTCGGCCCGGCCGCGCAGTGCGCGCACCCGGTCGGCGAGCGAGCCCGGTACGGCGTCGCCGACCTTCTCGCTCACCACAGCGAAGGCCTTCCCGGCGTACTCCCGCCCGGTGTGGCCCGCGGTCTCGGCGGCGTTGCGCACCGCGGGATTCTGCGCGACCTGCCGGGCGGACTTCTTCAGCTTCTCGTAGCGCTCGCGTCCGGCCCGCGTTCCGAGCACGTACCCGAGAGCCAGTCCGACCACGAACGTGACCTTGTACCGCATGCCTGTCACCCTTCGTCGTGTGGTGCCCGGCCTGCTGTCGATACCGATTGGCGGAGCACCCCCCTGCTTGCGCTAATCTATGTCTCGCAACGGGCGCTCGCCCCCCGGCAAGGCCGGAGGTGGGCTGTTCGATGCACCGCAGCAATCCCCTGTAGCTCAATTGGCAGAGCAGCCGGCTGTTAACCGGCAGGTTACTGGTTCGAGTCCAGTCGGGGGAGCGCAGTCCCCTGTAGCTCAATTGGCAGAGCATTCGGCTGTTAACCGGAGGGTTGCTGGTTCGAGTCCAGCCGGGGGAGCAAGGCAGAGAGAAGAGGGCCCTACGGGGTCCTCTTTTCTCTTTGTCGGTCTTATCGGGAACCGGGCAGCCCTCAGCGCGGTCTCTCTGGACAGGCGGAGCCGATCATGCGAGGCATCCGAAGCAGGAGATCGTATGAGCGGCTATGCTGCGGCAGACGGCGCGCACACGTGTACGCGCCACGCCGTGAAGGGGCGGTAGCTCAGCCGGTTAGAGCAGCGGACTCATAATCCGTCGGCCGTGGGTTCGAGTCCCACCCGCCCCACTGCGAGCCGCAGGTGCAGAAACGATCGCACCTGCGGCTTCGGCGTGTCCGGGGGCTGTTGTCGAACCCGGCGGCGAGCATCAGCGGCGCCTGCCCGTGTCTCAGGTCGTACAGCCGCACCCGTCGCAGTCGCCGGCGCTCCCCGGCGGGCAGGTGCGCGTCGTCCTCGAACCGGACGGCGTCGATCGAGCCACCGAACAGCTTGGAGACGTGATCCGCGCGCAGGGCGTCGCCGTCGTCATGGGCGAACACGAGCCCATGGGCACTCTGGCGGAGCCTGACACGGTCGAGGTGACCGTGATCGAGGCGGCGGCGCTCATGGAGTGCTCGCCGCGCTGGATTGGTCCCTGATCGAAGCCGGGCGCCTGCCCACCCGGCGGGCCGGCGAGCGCCTGTGGCTCGTCAACCGCGCAGCCCTCGACCACTACCGCCAAGGAGGAACCGCCCCCGGCCAGCGGGAAACCGTCGCCGGTCTGCGGCGCCAGGTCGATGGCTCAGCCGACGGCGGCCACGGTCTGCGCAGCGCCATCGCTGCCCGCTTTGCCGACCAAGAAGCGGCACAGCTCGATGCGTAGCCGACGGAGTGCGCCCTACAGCACAGCCCCGCCAACCAGCGGGGCTGTGCTCGTAAGGGAGAACGTCAGGCCCAGTCGGCCGACGGCTGGGCCACGTCCCATCCGCCGATGTGAGGCTGGGGAGCGTGCTTGGCGGCGCCGGGAGGCAGAGCGCCGAGGCAGGCGGTCGAGCAGGCGTTGACGAGGAGCGGCAGGACGTCGGTGGCGACCACGAGCGAGATCCACCGCTGGTGAAGCTCTGATCCTTCCACCGGCCCGTCACAGACGCTGCACGTGCTGATAGCTGTCGTGCCCCACCGCTTCGGGTCCAGCGCGGCGAGGTGGCCGCCGGCTTGAGGCTCGCCTGTCGTCCGCAGCCGGGGGAAGGTCGGGCGGAGCTTGAAGTTGCCGAACAGCGAGCGGGTGCTGACCGTGCTCCGCACCAGCTTCGAGCAGCGGGTGATCTCGTACGGGAACCAGTGCAGCCGGTGGGAGGTGTACGGGCTGAACTCCTCCAGGCTGGTCATGGCGCCGATCTCCGGGGGAATCCGCACCAGGTTGCTGCCATAGAGCCTCAGATGCTTGACCGCGGTCAGCCGGCCGATGCTGGCGGGCAGGGTGATGACATCGCGCCGCTCTTGCGGGCTGAGCTCGACGAGCGGGTTGAATTCCTCCCGGCCGTCCGCGACCGCCTCTTCGACGAGCCCGAGAAGACGCAGCCAACCCGCCGAAGACGTGTCCTGCTGCTCGCCGTGAAACCCGACCCGGGCACGCGGGTGCACCCTGTACTGATCGAAGCAGGTGCACCGTTCCCGGTGGATGGGCTGACCATCCGGCCCGGTTCCTTCGGACCATCGGTTCGCGAACAGGCGGGGCTCGGGGGGTGGGGCATCCATACGGTCAAGATAGGAACCCGGCAGGACGATCGCACTGGGTTTCGGTACTAAGCGCTGTGCGCATCCTGTCTGCTGCGATGCCTGGACCATGCTCGGGCGGCAGCGATCAGCGGGGCACGGTGCGGTGCCGGGTCGGCAGAGGCGCGGCTCTCCCAAACCAGGCGGGCACCGCTCGGGCAAGGCTTCGGCTTGCTCCGCGGTGTGGCCGGCGTGAAAGCGAGGGATGGCGAACGCTGTGTCAGCCCACGCCGGGCCGGGGCAGGCAAGGGCCCAGTCCAGTACGCGGATTCCGTTTGCAGTGGCCAGCATGTTCACAATCGGCGGTCGCCCACATGTCCCAGACGCGCATCCAGTCGGCGAGGGCGGGCATGAGGGGGTCGGCGGAGAGCCGAGCGGCCCATGCGGCGCGCTCGGCCGCCATGGCGACGAGTTCGGGGTGCCCGAGGGCGTGCGCGGCGGTGTGGGCGAACTTGCACGCCACGGCGTAGATCGCGAACGCTTCCTCGCGCTCATGGCCGTTCGCGGCCTCGGCCAGGGCGCGGGCCTCGCGCAGGCGGTCGGGGAGAGTGGCGAGGATCGCCGTGTTGGCCGCGGCATGCAGTCGGGTCATGTCCCCCCCAACAGCTCACCGGACGCGCGCGGGGTGCCGTCGAAGATCGGCGCGAGGCCGTAGCGGCGCAACTCACGCAGGATGGATGCCGCCGAGACCTGCCACTGATTCTCGGCGGGACTGCTCGCGTACGGCCGGCCGATCAGGTCGTTGGGATGCACGTGCAACTCGGCGGCGACGAGGTTCAACAACCCGACCCGATCGAGCTCGATCAGGCCGCGTTCCATCCAACAGCCTGTTCAAGGCCGAGCTGATCCGCAACCAGCGAACTCGGCGCATCTCTCTCCCGCAGAAGCGAGCTTCACCTGCTGAACCACCGGCGCCGCCGGAACCCGCCTGCAGAGCGAAGTGGCGGGAGGGTGCCGGGTGTGGTGCGCTTGCATGGTGGGGTCGCCCGCCGGTACGCCCAGGGAGAGGCTTGCGGCTGAGGATTCCGGTACCCGCACCCCTTGTCCACGTCCTATGCGCGAGGAGCGTGCGCATGCTTGTCAAGAGACTGCACGACATCGGAATGACCAGCGAACATGCTTACACCGCCGGCTTCGCCTCGATCGGTCTGTCGGTCGCGTCCTGGGTGGTGTCGATGAAGGCGGAATCCCGTGGGGTCGAGCGGGCTGACCGGTGGGGCATCTTCGTCGGGGAATGGGCACCGACCTTCTTCGCCCTGGGACTGGCCCTGGCCAACCACGAGCGCGACGAGATCTTCACCCCCACGAAGGTCGGCGAAGACACAAGCGTCTGACCCTGTCGGGCCTCTGTGCGTGCCTGGCCTGCCGTCCCCCATGAGGTGTGGCCACCGAGCATGAGGACCCGGGCAGGCACGCGGCCGGACCGCGGTTCCTCGAAGCCGACAGCGCAGATCCCGGCAGACGCGGTATCCGAGATCTACCGACAGGGCCTGCAGCGAGCAGACCTGTGGTGGAGGGAGCACAAGATGAGGAAATCCCGTACGAGCGTCATGATCGCCGCCTGTCTCGGAGCCGGGGCTCTGAGCCTTGGTTCGGCCGTTCCTGCCGGCGCGGCACAGGCCGAAGACACGGCGACGGTCTCCGTCTTTCACGCAGTTCCCGGTCTGACGGTAGACGTCTACGCGAACGGCGACGAACTCCTGCCGGACTTCAAGCCCGGCACTCTCACCGACCCGCAAGAGCTGCCGGCGGGCTCTTACGACCTGAAGGTCTTCGAGGCCGGTGCCGACCCCAAGACGGCAGCCCCCGCGATCCAGAAGACGGTCGAGGTACCCGCCGGAGCCAACGCCACTGTCGTGGCCCACCTTTCGGCCGACGGCAAGCCTCAGCTCAACGCCTTCGTCAACGACACCTCTGCTGTCGCAGCGGGCAAGTCGCGACTGACGGTCCGGCACGTTGCCGCCGCCCCAGCCGTGGACGTCCGCGCCAACGGCACGGCGGTGTTCAAGGGACTGGTGAACCCGAAGGAGGACACCACCGAGGTCGACGCAGGCACAGTCTCCGCCGACGTGGTCCTTGCCGGTACCGACACCGTTGCCATCGGCCCCGCTGAACTGAACCTCAAGGAAGGCGCGAACAACGTCGTCTATGCCTGGGGCAGCGCCGACGAGAAGAACCTGGCCCTGAAGGTCCAGACGGTCAGTGGCATGCACTCGTCGCCCAGTGGAGTCGACGCCGGCGGAAACGGTGCGATGGCCTCGGGTAACTCCTCCAACGTGTGGATGGCCTGGGCAGCGGGCGCAGGGGTGCTCACCCTGGCCGGGGCACTCTCCGTAAGGTCCCGGGTACGGCAGGATGTCTGACCGCCCACAACAGCGTGCGAAGTGGCGCACGGTAGCGGCAGGCTCGGCCTGGTCTGCTGTCGCCGCCGGCTCGGCCGCGGCCGCAGTCACCGCCTTGCTCTTGTTCCCCTCCGGTGATCCGGGACCGTCGGGGGGCGGCGGGGCGGGGGGGGGGGGGGGGGCGCGGGGGGGGGGGCGGGGGGCCGCGGGGGGGGGGGGGGGGCCGCCCCCCCGCCCGGACGGCGGCGCCCGCCCACGCGGCGCCCCCCCCCA
>NZ_JBHXAG010000029.1:25516-71214 GCF_042726555.1 Streptomyces sp. NPDC060232
GTGTCGCGGCCGGCGCGGCCGCGGCCGCCGTCCCCGCCTGGCTGTTGTCCCCCTCGGGTGATCGGGGCCGGTGGGCCGCCTTCGGGCAGGGGCCCGAAGGCGGCCGCGGTACGGGGACGGCTGCGAATCCTTCTGCCCGGGCGGCAACGCCGCCCGGGCAGAAGCCCGTTCCCTCCATAGGGGCCTCCGACCAGAACAGCACCACCAGGGCCCAAGGCGCTCCACCGGTTCGCGTCGTCATCTCAAGAGCCGACCTGTCCGCCCCCGTCGTTCCTGTCGGCGTGCGGGACGACGGCCGGGCCGAGGTGCCGGCCGACCCCGCCCAGGCGGGCTGGTACCGCTTCGGGCCGGCGCCGGGCGACGCTCACGGCTCGGCTGTCCTCGTCGGACACGTCGACTCGCGTACAGGAGGACTCGGCGAGCTCGCAGCCCTCTACGACGTACGCGCCGGCGACCGCGTCGACGTCCAGCGAGGAGACGACACGACGATCGCGTATGAGATCGTCGCCCGACGCATCGTCAAGAAGGACCGGATGCCAGCCGACGTCTTCCGGCGTGAGGGCGAACCAGTCCTTACCCTCATCACCTGCGCACCCCCATACGACCCCGACCGAGGCGGCTATCAGAGCAACCTCATCGTGACAGCCGTCCGCTCAACGTCTTGAGCGGTTTCTCCTTCGCGGCCGCCGGACCGAATAGCAGGAACCCTCGCCATCGGTGCCGATGCCGCGCCGAGGTCAGCGGCGGTCGTCGGGCGGCGCGGACCGCGGGGCCGGCGCAGCCGCGGGGGGCACGGGGGGCGTCAGGGTGTGGATCAGGTGGTTCATGCGCTCGCGGTGGCGCGCGCTCATCCCCACCGGCCGCACGGAGCCGATCGGGATCACCCGGTCGGGGGCCGCGAGCTGCAGCTGCACGAGGGTGCGGCGCAGGGCCTCCTCCTCGCCGCCGCGGGCCTCCGCGGCGATCAGCGTCTCGACGGTCACGGCGAGCTTCTCCCAGCGGTGCGGGGGCAGCTCCCAGTCCGTCAGCGCGTGGTCGAGGAGGGCCAGGATCCGGTCGACGAGGGCGGTACGCCCGTCCGGTCCGGGGGGTGTCCGAGGAGAGGCTCCGGGCGCTGACATGGCGTCAGCATAGCCAGCGGAGCCCGCCCGGGAGGGCGTTCGCGCAGGAGACGGCGATGATCCCGGACCACCCTTCGCGGCCGGTGCTCCCTTGGTACGCTCGACCGGCCGCATGGGGGGCACGGAGCCTGCGATGGAGTCCTGATTGACGGACGTTTACGTGAGCGTGCTGGGGGCCACCACGCTCGAACGGGGAGGCACCGGCATCCGGCTCACCCCCCTCACGACCAAGCTGCTGTTACGCCTGGTCGCGGCGGAGGGCGAGGCCGTCGCCTCCGGGATCCTGTACACGGATCTCTGGGGGAAGCCGGAGCGGGGCCGGATCACCCGGGCCCACCGCACCGAGGTGCAAAAACGCGTCCTTGAGCTGCGCCGGGCGCTGGAACCCGCCCCCGGCGGTGCGGACGAGCCCGTACTGCGGACCGAACAGCTTCTGACCCAGGGCGGCCAGGAGTCGGCCTACCGGCTGGTGCTCGGCCCGGACCGCCTCGACGCCCTGCAGTTCACCGACCTCTTCCACCGGGCCGCCCACACCGGGTCGGCCACGTCGACGATGCTCCTCAACCGGGCGCTCGGGCTGTGGCGGGGACGCCCGCTGGGCGACGTGGCCGACGCGGAGTTCGCCCGGCCCCTGGTGCGGCGGCTGGCGGGGATGTACGAGGCGGCCTGCGCCGAACTGATCCGGACCCACACCCAGTGGGACCGGCCCGAGCTCGCCCTCCCGGTCGCGGAGCGGCTCGTGGCGCAGCGGCCCGACGACGAGGCGGCGCTGGCGACGCTCCAGGGGCTGTGGGCGCAGCTGCGCGAACGCAACGGCGCCGAGCTGCTGCGCCACGAGTTCCCCCGGCTCCGGACCACGGTCGTCGTCAAGAGCGGGGACCTCTTCGAGGAGACCGACGCGAGCCTCGTCGCCGGCTTCGGGGACACCTTCGACACGGCCACCGAGGACGACCTCGTCATCAGCCGGGGCAGCGTGCAGGGGCAACTGCTGCACCGGGTCTTCGACGGCGACCGGGCGCTGCTCGACCGGGAACTGCGCAAGGGGCTGCGACCCGTCCAGCCGGTCGGCCGGGAGAGCGCCCGGGACAAACCGAGGGGCAAACGCCTGCGCTACCCGATCGGGACGGTGGTCCCGGTGCCGCTGGCCGAGCCCGGCCGCCGGGTGTTCGCGGTCGCCTACAGCAGACAGGGGCTGGACCTGGTCGCCCGGTCGAGCCCGGACGAACTGCGGGTCGCCCTCGACCGGCTGTGGGAGTCCGTCGCAGTCCATGGCCTGCTCAGACCGGTCGCGCTCCCGCTGGTGGGATCCGGTCTGGCGCGGGTCACCGCGCTCCAGGGGCACGAGTTGATCGCCCTGATCGCGGACACCTTCCTGCGCGCCTGCCGGGACCGGCCGGTCACTCCGGAACTACGGGTCGTCGTACGCCCGGAAGACCTGCGCGGGGTCGGGCTCCCCGATGTCGCACGCTACTTCGAGGGTCTGGACGGCGACGGGCTCCGATCGCAGGAGGCGGCGCCGCGGTGATCCTCGATCAGCAGTTCGTCGCGCACCTCGTCCTGCCGGCCGACGGCCCCGCGGCCGATGCCGCCCACCGGGGGCTGGTGCAGATCTGGCGGGGCTGCACAACCCTGTTGCACCTCACCGACCCCGTCCCGGGCACCGGGCTCCCGCCGATGCCCCCGGCCACTCCCGACGGCCTGCCGCACGCGGGCGAGCACGCGGTGGCCGCCCTCCAGCACCCGGCCGCCCACTCCCAGGTGATCCTGCGCCGCCACCACGACGTGCTCCTGTTGTCCGTGGCGCTGGCCCCGCCGGAGGCCGCCGCGCCGGCCGGCCCTGCGCCGTCGGCCCCGTGGCTGTGGTGGCGCATCCTCGACCACCAGTGGGAGGCACTGGTCGGCGCCCACCTCCCGTACGCGATCGGCGAGTCCCGGATCTACCTGGCCCGGGTCGACGCGCGGGAGCAGGTCGCATCGGCGGATCCGGCGCTGCACCGGGCGCTGGACGAAGTGCTTCCGGACGCGGCCCGGGGACGGCCCGGACAGTATCCCGGCGTACGGCTGTCGGCGAGCCTGGCGCTGTGGGAGAACCTGCCCGAACCCGACGAGCGCGCGCTGCGCAGGTTCGTCCTCGCGGTACGTCAGGACGCCGACCCGGAGGCCAGCGCGTGGATCTGGTCCGACGGCGGCAGCGCCGTCCCCCCGCTGGCGCGCTACCTCCTGCACGCTGCCAAGATCCGCTACCAGCTGCTGGTCTGGCAGCGTGACGGGCAGGCACGGCGGCTCCGGGAGGCGATCGACCTGCTGGTCCCGCAGGTACGGGTGCCAGGGGCGGACCGCCGCGCGAAGGCGGAGCAGCTCCGGGAGTACCGGCGCGACGCCCTGCTGCTGCGTTCCGGCCTGCAGGACATGCGCCGCACGGCGGAGATAGCCGCCGACAACCTCGGCCGGGCGCTCGACCTGGCGGGGCCGTGCGAGCGGGGCGGTCCGTTCGCCGACGACCTGGAGCTGGCCCACTCCTTCGCGGAACGGATGGAGGACGAGGTGGCCTACCTCGCCGCGGCTGCCTCCCGCGCGGGCATCGCGGCCGCCCCCGTTCCCGCGCCCGAGGTGCCGGGCGCGACGGAGCCCGGCGCCGGCACAGCCCCCGTCCCACCGATCACCTCCGGGTCCGCGGACCCGGAGACGGCGCGGAACGTCTTCGTCGTCTACGGCCGGGACGAACCGGCCCGCAGCGCGGTCTTCACCTTCCTGCGCGCGCTCGGGCTCAATCCCCTGGAGTGGGAGGAGCTGGTGGCCCTCACCGGGAAGGCCACCCCGTCCCTGGGCGAGGCGATCGGCCGGGCGCTGCCGCTGGCCGGGGCGGTCGTCGTCCTGCTGACGCCCGACGACGTCGTCGGCCTCCACCCCGACCTGCACGAGGGACGGGAGTCGCGGGCCGAGAAGGGTCCCAGCCTCCAGGCGCGCCCCAACGTCCTTCTGGAACTCGGCATGGCACTCGCGGTCCATCCGACGCGGACGGTGATCCTCCAGTTCGGTGACCTGCGTCCGGTCACCGACCTGGGCGGCCTCAACTACATCACCGTCTCGGACTCCCCGGGCTTCCGCTCGAAGGTCGCCAACCGGCTGGCGCTCATCGGCTGCCCGGTCAAGCCCCGGGGGCAGGACTGGCTCACCGCGGGCGACTTCGGGGCCCTGACCGCCTACGACCGCAGCCCGCGCGTACCGGGCGGGGAACCGCCCCGGAAGCGCACCGGAAGCAGCGGGGAGCTGCCGGGGGAAGCAGGACGGGACCTCTGATGGACCGCACGAGAAGGGTCGTCCGCGGCCCTTCCCACCTGCGCGGTACAGAGGAGAAGCGGTTGAGTGAACTGTCCACAGGCGTGCTGATCGTCCTGGCTGTCGCGGTCCTCGTGATGCTCGGCATCGCGATCGTGCTCGCGGTGAAGCTCGTGAGGATATCCAAGCTGCTGCGCAGCGAGGACCTCCCCCTGTCCAACAAGGTGGCCTTCTGGGCCTCCCTCGTCTACACCGTCAGCCCGGTCGACCTGATCCCCGACCCCGTCTACCTCGATGACATCGGAGTACTGCTGCTGACGGTCCACTTCATCCAGAACACGGCGAAAAGGCTCGGTGTGCTCACCGGCTCCGCCTCCGACGGGGCGGCACGCATCGAACGATGAGCGGCGGCCCGGTTCCGAACGAGCGGCCGCCGGAGCACGCCGGCGGCCGCAGGCACAAGTAAGGATGACGACGCATGATCGGGAAGCTGTTCGGCATACTCCGTCAGGCCCGGCTCCGGCACGACGCCAGCCGCATGGAGGCCGAACTCCTCGCAGCGGGGAAGGGGCGGCTTTCCGACCAGCGGCTCGACGAGCTGATCGAGGCCCTTGAGGCGACCGACCCGGCGGACCCCGGTTTCGGACTCGCCCAGCACCACCTGCAGCTCGCGCTGCTCCTGCGCTACCGCGGCCGCGGGGCCGCCGCCGACCTGGACCGCAAGCTGGAGCTGGCGACGGACATGCTCGGCTGGGTGCCCGAGGACCATCCCGGTCACCTACTGGCCCAGGGGCACCGCCTGGCCACCCTGCTGATGGTCCACGAGAAGGAAGGCGCCCCGGCCCTCCTCGACGAGGTGGCCGGCACCGGACAGCCGCTCCTGGCGGACGACACACTCGATCCGCAACTGCGCCTGTGGCTCGCCGACATCGTCGCCAGCGCCCTGGTCAGCCGGTTCAAGCGGAACGGGCGCAAGGAAGACCTGACCCAGGGCGTCGACCTGCTGCGGGAGATGTGCGACGGCACCCGCCCCGGCTCTCCCGACCGGGAGCAGTTCCTGGCGAAGCTGGGCCTGGCCCTGCTGTTCCTCCACGAGATGTCCCAGGACGCGGCCGATCTGGACGAGGCGGTGCGACGCTGCCGGGAAGCGGCCCGCACGACCCTGCCCTCGTACCCGGAACACCCCTCGATCCAGTCCAGCCTCGCCCTGGTCCTCGCCCACGCGGGCCGGGCCCGCGCCGCCACCCCGGAGGGGAGGGCGATGCTGCTGGAGGCGGTGGAGGCGGGCCGCACCTCGGTGCGCTCCACCCCGCCGGGGCATCCGGCACTGATCGACCTCCTCAACCACCACGTGGGATCCCTGATGACGGCCGGTGAACTGCTTGCCCGGACCGACCTGCTGGACGAGGCGCTGCAGACGTGCGCGGTGATTGTGGAGCGGCTGCCGGCCGACCACCCGACGTACGCCGAGTGCCTGACCAACCGGGGTACCGCCGCACGGATGCGCTACGACCTGACCGGGGACGCCGCGGACGCGGCGACGGCCGTCGCCGCCTGGCGGGAGGCGGTCGGTGCGACCGGCGGACGGCCGTGGGCGCGGCTGGACGCCGCCCAGAAGTGGGGTCTGCTGGCGGGGAAGCGCGGCGAGTGGGCCACGGCCCTGGAGGGCTACCGGGCCGCCGTGCACCTGCTGCCGGAACTCGCCCACCGCGGGCTGGAACGATCCGACCAGGAACTGCACCTGTCACGGCGGGCCTGGGCCGGCATGGCGGCGGACGCGGCCGCGTGTGCCCTCCACGCGCAGGAACCCGCGGCGGCCGTGGAACTGCTGGAGCGGGGCCGTGCCGTGACCTGGGCGCAGTCGCTGACCGGCCCGGACGCCACCGATGCGGACGCCGGACCGTCCTTGCTCACCTTGGAGGACCTGGTCTCGGGGTGGGCGGTGGACGGCCCGGCCGTCCTGATCAACTTCAGCCGCTGGCGCAGCGACGCGCTCGTCGTCTCCTCCGACGGGCTGCGGGTGGTGCCGCTTCCCGACCTGCGCTTCGAGGAGACGGTCGACCTGGTCGCCGGACACCTCGGGGTCCTTCTCGGCGAGGAGGAGGCCGAGCCCGAGGACCGGCAGACCCGCGCCCGCATGCTGCTGGAGTGGGCCTGGGACGTGATCGCGGAGCCGGTCATGACGGCGCTCGGCCTGGAGCCGGACGAGTCCGGGCAGGAACTGCCCCGCATCTGGTGGTGCCCCACCAGCCTGCTGTCCTTCGTACCACTGCACGCCGCCGGACGCCACGACGGCGCGGCGGGCCGCGGAGCGAGCGTGATCGACCGGGCCGTCTCCTCCTACACGCCCACGCTGCGACTGCTGAGCGGTGCCGCGCCCGCACCGGAGGCGACGAAACCGACGGGACCCGGCGGCGTCCCGCCCCGGCTGCTCATCGCGGCGGTGCCGGAGGCCGAAGGCCTGCGGCACTTGAGAGTTCCGGAGGCCAAGCGGCTGGCCGAGCTCTTCCCGGGGGACCGGCACACGGCGCTGCATGGACCCGAGGCCCGCCACGAGCGGGTCCGGGAGGAGCTGCGCCGCCATCCGTACGTGCACTTCGGCTGCCACGGCCGGCAGGACCTCGCCGACCCCTCCGAGGGCGGACTGGTCCTGTACGACGGGGTACTGACCGTCGCCCGGCTCGTGGAGGACGCGCACCCCGGCCGGCTGGCCTTCCTCGCGGCCTGCCACACGGCGACCGGCGGACTGGTCAACATGGACGAGGCCATCAGCCTGACCGCCGCGCTGCGGTTCGCGGGCTGGCAGGACGTGGTCGGTTCGGTCTGGTCGGCCAGCGAGATCAGCATTCCGGACGTCGCCGAGGCGGTCTTCGCCGCCGTGGCCGGGCAGGAGGACCTGCCGCCGGACGCCGTGGCCCGGGCCGTGCACGCCGCGACCCGCGAGCTACGGGACGGGTTCGGCGACGAACTCCCGGCCCTGTGGGCCCCGTTCCTCCACATGGGGCGCTGAGCCCGGGCGCCGGTTCACCTGGGCGGGCAGGCCTCCACGGCCGTCAGGTCGAGCACCTGGTCGAGCGGGATCCGCATGTCCACGGTGCGGGTCCGCACCGTGAGCGCTCCGCCGCCGACGCTCCGTACGGTGCCGCATGCGGTGACGTCCGGGGTGACCACCTTCACCTGCGGCTTCGCCCGCTCCGGGCCGTACCAGGTGACGGCGACGGCGGCGATCAGCAGCGTCGCGTGGACCACCACCAGGGCGCTGCCCCGGCGCAGGTCGCGGGCGGCGGCGGTGGCCAGCTGGTGCTCGTGCGCCACCCGGCCGGGCAACTGCTCGGCCGGGACCACCCGGGGCAGGCCGTGCGCGGCCCGCAGTACCAGCCAGGCGGCGAGTGCCCCGAGCAAGGCCGCGAGGCCCAGCAGTACGCCCACCGCGGCGGCCGCGTCGGGTGCCAGCTGGGTGACGTCGGAGCGGCCCTTGACCAGCCCGAAGCCGATCAGGCCGGCGATCAGACCGGCCAGGCCGTTGCGCCAGGCGAGCGCCGCGGAGCGGATGCGCTCCAGTTCGCCGCCCTCCAGCAACTCCTCCTGGTACTGGGCGCGGTGCAGGTCGTCCGGGGTCGCGGGAGGCCCCGGGCGCAGCGTCGGACCGGTCGTCACGGCTGCCTCCGCTGCTCGACGAGGACATTCCAGTACGCGCCGCAGCCGCGCAGGCTCTCCGGCCGTCCGGGGTGCGGAGCCCGGCAGTTGCACCGCACCGTCCGGTACGGCTGCGGCGGTGCCTGCCGGGCCCGTCGGCGCACTCCGCGGCGCAGGACGTCGTTGACCAGGTGGACGGAGATCACCGCCCGGCAGCGGGGGCAAGGCCCCGTCAGCAGGCTGACGCCTTCGGCGAGCCGGCGCGCGCCGAACGTGCCTGCGGCAGCGGTCGCGTAGGCGTCGGAGGTGGCTTCCCGGTAGGGAAGGGCGTCATCGTGGCCGGGGGCGGCCGTCATCGCCGTGCACCCCGGCGGGCTACCGGCTCCCGCTGTCCTCGTTCCCCGCTCATGGCGGCCTCCCTCGCTCCGGCGCCCGCATCCGCGGACCTCCGTCAGGAGACCCGGTCGGCCGCTGCCGGGGAAAGCCCCGGACCGCTTCCGGTCCGCTTCCGGCCGCCACGGTCTCGCAGCCGCAGGTGCGCGCGGGCACCTGCGGCTGCGGCGGGCGCAGGCGCCCCGCCGCAGCGGCGGGCATTCGGGTCAGAAGTCCTCCGTTTCGTCCACGAGGTGGCGCAGGACGTCCGACAGGTCCTGGCGGCGGGCGTAGGCCGCTCGCTGGCGGTGGGCTCCCGAGCCGTCGCGCAGGAGGCCGGCCAGGGTCTTGGCCGCGTGGTCCAGGTCGCCGGCGGCGGCCAGTTCCGGGGCGACCAGGTCCAGCAGGGCCTCCGCGAGGTCGGCCGCCGGGAGTTCCGCGCCCGTGTACGGGTCGAGGCCGAAGCCCTCCAGGCCGTCGTGGGCCGCCCGCCAGCGCGCGAGGTGCAGTACGTCGTCCCGCAGGGCCGGCTCGGGGCGCTTCTCGCCGATCTCGCGCAGCGCCGTGGCCACCAGCGCGCGGGCCAGTTCGGCCTGCAGGACCGCCGAGTCGACGGCCGGGGACATGTCCGGCGCGCGGAACTCCAGCGTCGGCCAGTGACCGGAGGGGCGGAGGTCCCAGTAGACCATCTTGGTGTCCAGGGCCGCCCCCGACCCGAGCAGGGTCTGCACGGAGCGCCGGAAGTGGGCCGTGGACGTGAAGTGCGGAGGCGGGCCCGCCGAGGGCCAGCCGGACCAGGCCATCGCCCGCCAGCTGGAGTGGCCGGTGTCGCGGCCACCCCAGAACGGCGAGTTGGCGGCCAGCGCGATCAGCGTGGGCAGCCATGGTCTGATCCGGTTGGACACCGCCACCGCCGTGTCCACGTCGAGCGTGCCGATGTGGATGTGGCGGCCGCAGCTGACCAGGGTGTCGGTGAGCGCGCCGAAGCGGCGGTGCTGCTCGCGCTGGCGCGGCAGGTCATCCGTCAGGTGCAGCGGCCCCTCCACCGCGACGACCGGCGAGGGCGCGGCCAGGAGCCGGCAGCCGTGGGCGCGGGCCGCCCGCCCGAGGGTGCGCCGCAGCGCGACGAGTTCGGCGCGCAGCGAGGCCGCCGAGTCGGCGACCGGGGTGGATATCTCCACCTGGTAGCGGGTGCCTTCCGGGTGCATCTCGCCCGGCATCCCGGCGGCCGTCGCCAGGACCAGCGGGGCGGCGGGGACCACCCGGAGCGTGCGGGCGTCGACGAGCAGGAACTCCTCCTCGACGCCGACGGTGAGGGGCACGGTGGGGGGCACCGTGTTCTGCGTCGTGCCGGTGCTCGTGGTGCTGTTGCCAGGTTCGATCACTACGCCTCCCTGGACATACGAGTCTTTTCATCATGAGCCGAACACGAGGTGGGGAGCGCACGGCGAATCAGTCAAATGTCCGGTGATAGTGGCGGGTTACCGGCAATGAGCCGCCCGTGCCGGGAGCCCGGAGCAGGGTGGGGCGACTGTTGCCGGTGTGTGAGGACGGCGGACGGCGTCCTGGGGGCGCCGACGGGCTGATGCTTATCATCCGATGTGACTCGTACCAGTGCGCCGCCCCGCCCCCGGCGGCGAATATTCGCCGACCTCACCCCGCTGCGCACGTCCCCGGACTACCGGAGACTGTGGTTCGGCGGGACGATCTCCTGGGTCGGCCAGGCGATGACCGCCCTTGCGATCTCGCTCCAGGTCTACGACATCACGCGTTCCAGCTTCGCCGTCGGCCTGGTGGGGCTCTTCTCCCTCGTCCCGCTGATCGTCTTCGGCCTCTACGGCGGGGCCATCGCCGACACCGTGGACCGGCGCAAGCTCGGCCTCTACAGCTCCCTCGGCGCCGCCGCGCTGTCGATCGTGCTCGCCGCGGCGGCGCTGCTCGGCTACCACCATGTCTGGTTCCTGTACGCCGTCGTCGCGCTCCAGGCCGTCTGCGGGGCGCTGAGCGGTCCGGCGCGGTCCGCCATGATCCCGAGGCTGCTGCCGGTGGAACAGCTTCCCGCGGCCAACGCCCTGAACTCCGTGACCATGACGTTCGGCACGATGGTCGGCCCCGCCCTGGGCGGGCTGATCGTCGCCGTCGGGGGTTACGAATGGGCGTACCTGATCGACGCGGTGACCTTCACCGCCGCGCTTTACGCGATGTGGCGGCTGCCGTCGATGAAGCCGGACCGGGCCGAGGGCGCGCGGGGGAGGGCCTCCGTCGCCGACGGCCTGCGCTTCCTCGGTACCCGGCCCAACATCCGGATGACGTTCTTCACCGACATGGCCGCGATGGTGCTGGCCCAGCCGAAGGCGCTGTTCCCCGCCATCGCCGTCCTCTGGTACGGGGACGACGCGAAGACGGTCGGCCTGATGGTGGCCGCGATAGCCGCCGGGGCGCTGATCGGCGGGCTGTTCTCCGGCTGGCAGTCCCGCATCCGGCGGCACGGGCTGGCGATCCTGCTGGCCGTGGCCGGATGGGGGCTGGCCATCGCGGTGTTCGGCCTCACGCGGAACCTGTGGCTCGGCCTGTTCTTTCTGGCCCTCGCCGGGTACGCGGACACCGTCTCGATGGTGTTCCGCACCACCATGCTCCAGGCCGCCACCCCCGACGACATGCGCGGGCGCCTCCAGGGCGTCTTCATCGTGGTCGTCGCGGGCGGGCCCCGGCTCGGGGACTTCCTCGCCGGGACCGCAGCCGACCTGACCTCCCCGGCCATGGCCGTCACATGCGGCGGGCTGGCCTGCGTACTGGTGGTGGGCCTGCTCGCCCTGCGCTGGCGCAACTTCGCCCGCTACGACGCGCACTCCCCGCAGGCGTAGCCGCTGGGACCGCTGGGCCGGACGGCATCGGGTGGTTGCCGGGCGATGCTGCCCGCTGCCGGCTGGTGGGGGTCGACGCGCGTGCCGGCCCGCGCCGACCCGCGCCGGGGCCGGTCGCGCCGGGTCCCGGTCGTGCCGGTCCGGGCGCGCACCCCGGCACACCCGGCCGCGGCCGGACCGGCTACGCGTCCACCGGCTCGCGGGTGCGTTCGCCGCCCGCATCACCGGTGTTGGCGGTGCCGGAGGGTTCGAAGAGCAGGATGTGGGCCTCCTCGTCGGCCGCCGGGCAGTGCTCCACCCCGCGCGGGACGACGAACATCTCGCCCGGGCCCAGGACCACGTCCCCGTCGCGCAGGCGGATCGTCAGGGTGCCCGAGACGACGAGGAACAGCTCGTCGGTGTCCTCGTGGGCGTGCCACACGAACTCCCCCCGGACCTTGGCGACCTTGACCTCGTAGTCGTTGACGCGGGCGATGCGGCGCGGCGACCACTGCTCGGTGAAACCGGCCAGCTTCCCGGCGATGTCGATCTTCTGTGTCGTCATGCGGACAGCCTGGCGTCGGGCGGGCGGCCGGTCTTGTACGTTCCTGACATGGCCGCGATACCTCCGCCGCGCAGCACCGTGCGCGCCTGGCAGCCGCCGGTGCCGGGCATCGCCGAGGTCTTCCACGCCCGCTTCACCGAGCACGCGTATCCGGCCCATGTGCACGACACCTGGGCGCTGATGATCGTGGACGGCGGGCGGGTGGACTTCGCCCTCGACCGGGAACGCCACGGCGCCGGGGTGTCGGACGCGGTGGTCCTGCTGCCGCCCGGGGTGGTCCACGACGGACGGACCGTCACCGAGGCGGGCTTCTGCAAGCGCGTCCTGTACCTGGACACCACGGTGCTGCCGGAGCGGCTGACCGGAGCCGCCGTGGACGCGCCGCTGCTGGCCGACCCCGCGCTGCGCGAGCGCGTGCACGGGCTGCACCTGGCGCTCGGGGAGCGGGAGCGGGACCCTCTGGAGGCACAGTCGCGGCTGGCCTTCGTACAGGAGCGGCTGCACGGGTGGCTGGCGGGGCGCGGGGAGCCGTCGGCGGCCGGGGCGACCGGTGCGGCCGGGTCCGCGCCGGGCGCGCGGCTGGCCGTACGGCTGCGCGAGCTGCTGGACGCCCGCGTGGTGGAGGGGATCACGCTGGCGGAGGCGTCGGCCCGGCTCGGCCACGTCCATCCCACCCACCTCATCCGCAGCTTCCGGACGGCCTACGGGCTGCCGCCGCACGCGTACCTGACGGGGCGGAGGGTCGCGGTCGCACGGAGCCTGCTGCTCGCGGGGGCCCGGCCGGCGCAGGCGGCTACGGAGGCCGGCTTCTACGACCAGGCCCACCTCGCACGGCACTTCGCGCGGCACGTGGGGACCAGCCCGGCCAGGTTCGCCCGATCCCGCGGGGTGTGAAGGAGGGGCACGGAATCATCCGGGAGTCCGCCGTCATACCCGGCAGGTGACACGGCTTTGGCGCAGGGGCCTCCGGCCGCCGGCCCGCCGCCGACGGGCCGTGTCCTGTGGATCAGGCCGGGCCGACGATGCCGCGGGCTACGCCCAGGGCCACCAGGTCCTGGGGGCGGATGCGGAGCTGGTCCGCCGTGGCGGGGGCGGCCGACGGGGGGCGCTTGAGGATGGCCGCGGCCAGTTCCGGGGCGATGACCGAGAAGTAGCTGTCCGGCGTCACCCAGGTGTTCCCCGGCGCGGCCAGCGCCAGGGCGCCGCCCGAACCGCCCTCCCCGATCAGGAGGGTGGTGACGGGGACGGTGGCCGCCGCCAGCGCCGCGAAGGTGTCGGCGATGGCCGCGCCCGCGCCCGCGTGCTCGGCGGCGGCGTCGTTGGCCGCGCCCGGGGTGTCCACCAGGGTGAGCACGGGGACCCCGAGCCGGTCCGCGAGGCGGACCACGCGGGCGGCCGTGCGGTATCCCGCCGGGCGGGTGGCGCTGCCGCACTGGGCGGCGTAGGCCACGGCCCGGCCCTCCCGCAGCCCGAATCCGCACAGCACACCCGGGTCCGTGCCGCCCGCCCGGTCCCCGGAGAGGTGCAGGCGGAGCTCGAAGTACGCGTCCAGGTACGCCTCGGCGCGTGGTCGGCCGGGGTCCCGGGCCTGCCGTACGGCGTCCCAGCCGGTGGCGGGCGGGCGTACGTCGGCCAGTGCGGCCGGGGGCTCGACCGGCCCGCCGGAGCGGGGCGCGGCGAGGACGCGGAGCCAGCCGGCGAGGGTGCCCGGCAGATGGGCGGCGGGGACCACGGCGTCCACGTGACCGGCGGCGTACTGCCCCTCGGCGGTGTACGCCGTAGGGTCCGCGTCCGCCGGGCGCACCCGGGACCCGGCGAAGCCGACCTGCGCGCCGGGCAGCGCGAGGACCACGTCTGCGCCGGCCCCGAGGGTGGCCCAGCCGCCGCCGGTGGTCGGATCGCGCAGGACGGCGAGCTGGGGGAGTCCGGCGGCCCGGGTCAGGACGCTCTGGCGGGCCACGCGCTGCAGCTGGGTCAGCGCGAGCATGCCCTCCTGCATACGGGAGCCGCCGGTGGCGATGAGCGAGACCAGGGGGAGGCGGTGCTCGCGGGCGTGCGCGTACGCGGCTTCGAGCCGGTCTCCGGTGCGCCGGCCCAGCGAGCCGCCGAGGAAGCCGAACTCGAAGGAGACCAGGACGGCTTCATGGCCGCCGATGCGGGCGGTGCCGGTGACGACGGACTCGTGCTCGCCGGTGCGCTCGGTGGCGCGTGCGCGGGAGGCGTCGTAGCCGGCCCAGGCCAGCGGGCCGTCGGCCGGGGACTCCCCGGGGGGTGCGGGCAGTTCGGTGAAGCTGCCGGTGTCGGTCACGGAGGCGATGGCCGCGCGGGCCGAGAGCCGGGTCGTCGTCACGGGTCCACCCCAGGTCGGATCGGTCGAAGTCGTCTACGGGCGACAGTACTTCGGCCGGGGCCCGCGCGGTCGGCGCGGGAACCGGACGGCGCACGGCACGCCGATCCCCCGGCCGACGAGCGCCGCCAGCCGTGGTCCGTGCGTGTGCCGGACCGCGTCGACTCCCACCAGGAAGGGCGGCTCGAAACCGCAGATCCCCCTCTTCACGGGACCGAGTACCGCGGCCGCCGGCCCGGAGGGCGGGGCGGTCACGGGAGCGGGAAGGCGATCTTCAGCGCGTAGGCGGCGACCAGGCCGTAGCCCAGGCGGAAGGTCCAGACGCGGGCCGTCGGGGAGATGCGGGCGCCCGCGAGGGAGCCGATGGCCACGAGGGACTGCTGCCAGAGGAGGGAGGCGACGCCGACGCCGAGGAGGAAGGCGGCCCCCGCCGGGCCGGAGCCGAGGACGGCGCCCTGGGCCGTGGTGAGGGCGGCGAAGTACAGGGCGGTGGTGGGGTTGACCGCGGTCAGGGCCACATAGCGGGCGAAGGTCCTGGCGGGGCGGAGGGCGGTGGCGGTCCGCGCACCTCCCGCGGTGCCGCCGGCCGCGCCCGGACCATCCGGACCCGGGGGCGGCGGGGCCGGGGCTCCGCGGCGGGCTCCGGCGAGGCCGTGGGCCGCGATGGCCAGCAGGATCACCGCCGAGGCCAGCCGCACCCAGGCCTCCACCGGGGAGATGTGGGAGGCCACCCAGGGGCCGACGGCCGTGGCGAGGGCGGCGTAGCCGAGGTCGACCACGGCTACGCCGGCGGCCGCGGCCATCGCCGTCCGGTGGTGCCGTATCGCCTCCTGGAGCAGCAGCACGCTCATCGCACCCATCGGCATCGCCACGCCCAGACCGGCGGCGGCGCCCGCCAGGGCCGGCGTCATCAGGTCGCTCATACGGGGCAGCGTCGGCCTTCACCCCCGCGGTACGAGCGCGCATATCGGCCCCGACTGCGAGAATCGCGGCATGGACCGCCTCGACAGGGAAATCCTCGGCATCCTGCAGCAGGATGCGCGGATCTCGTACCGCGACCTCGGTGTCCGCGTCGGCCTCAGCGCCAACGCCACCGCCGACCGGGTGCGCCGGATGCGCCGGGAGGGGGTGATCCGAGGGTTCACCGTCGTGGTGGATCCGGCCGCCGACACGGCCGGCGGCCTCGTCGTCTTCATCGACGTCACCCTGCGCCAGGACACCACCAACGAGGAGTTCGAGCGGCAGGTCGACAAGCTCCCCGGGATCACCGAGGTCGTCCATGTGACCGGCGCGCACGACTACCTCGTACGTGCCCGGGCGGCCGACCCCGCCGCCCTCGACGGGCTGCTGCGCCGCCTGAAGCGGGAGGCGGGGGTGGCCCAGTCCCACACCCGGATCGCCCTGCGCGCGGCCAACCGCCCCGACCGGCTCTGAGGCGAGGCCGATATCAGAGCGCCGACTCCCACGTCACCGTCGTGCCCCACGCCCCCGATTCCGTGCGCCCGTCGTCCGTCACCGTCAGGCGGACCCGGGCTGGCGACGCGTCGACCAGCACCTCGATCGCGGTGACCCCGCTGCGCCGGTGCGCCGCGGCCAGGGCGCCGCGCAGGGCCGTGAGCAGGCCGCCCGCCGCAGCCGCCGTGAGCAGGGCGTCCACCGCGCCCGTGAAGTGCACCGACGGCTGGAAGCCGAGCAGGACCGCGGCGCCGCCCGTCTCGCGCAGGACCCGCCCCCGGAAGGTGGTCGGGGCGTCGGTCGGCGGCTGCTGGAGGGCGAAGATGGCGGTGCGGACGTCCTGGATCGTGGAGTCCAGCTCGTCCACGGCGCGGGTGAGTTCGTCGCCGACCGTGTCCCCGGAGGGGGCGTTCTCGGCGCGCCGCCGCGTGCTCTCCAGCATCATCTCGGTGGCGAACAGCCGCTGGACGACCAGGTCGTGCAGGTCCCGCGCGATCCGGTCGCGGTCCTCGTACACCGCGAGCTGTTCCCGGTCGTGCTGGGCGTCCGCCAGTACGAGGGCCAGCGCGGCCTGGGAGGCGAACTGCGAGGCGAGCAGCCGGTCGACGGCGTCGTACGCCGGGCCGCCCCGTGCGCGCGGCAGGGCCAGGGTGCCGATCAGCTGACCGCCGCTCTGCAGCGGCAGCATCATGCTCGGCCCGAACCGCATCCGGACGTGGGTGGTCATCCGGGGGTCGGTGGCCGAGTCCTCGATGAAGACGGGTTCGCCGCCGAGCAGTTGTTCCAGCACCGGTGAGCCGGGGGCGATCGCCGTCCCCACCAGGTCCCCCGGGTCCCCCTGGGTGGAGGCGGCCACGATCTCCATGCCGCCCTCGGGGGTCGGCTGGAGCACCACCCCGGCCGCGGCATCGGCGAGCAGCCGGGCCCGTTCGGCCACGCACATCAGGGCGTCCGCCGCGGGACCCCCCGCCAGCAGGGTCGTCGTCACGGCGGCCGCTCCGTCGATCCAGCGCTCCCGGCGGCGCGCGGTCTCGTACAGCCGGGCGTTGCCGATCGCTATGCCCGCCTGGGCGGCCAGGACGCGCACCAGGGCGAGATCCTCCTCGGTGAAGGGGCCGCCGCCGCGCCTCTCGGCGAGGTAGAGGTTTCCGAAGACCTCGCTGTGGACCCGGATCGGGACGCCGAGGAAGCTGCGCATGGGCGGGTGGCCGGGCGGGAAGCCGACGGCCCGGGGGTCCTGGGCGAGGTCGTCCAGGAGCAGCGGCCTCGGGTCCCCGGCGAGGACGCCGAGCAGGCCGCAGCGGCCGTCCGGCAGGTGGGGGACGGCCGCCCGCTCCTCCTCGGTCAGCCCTGCCGTGTACAGCGCGGTCACCCGGACGCGCTCGGGATCGATGATCCCGAGCGCGACGTACCGGGCCGAGCACAGCTCGGCCGCCGAATCCACGATGTGCTGGAGCGTGGCGCGCAGCTCCAGCTCGGAGCCGACGCTCAGCACGGCTTCCAGCAGCACGTGGAGGCTCGCCGCGTCCTCGTCGGACCGGGCGGCGGGCCTCCCGTGCCCTGCGGCGCGCCCTGCCTGCCCTTCGAGGCGTCCCTCGTGGGGATCTCCGGCGGGTTCCCCGGCTGCTTCCTGTGCGGCGTCCGTCATCCGGCCAGCGGGTTGAGGACCATGGGGGCGATCTTCCCTTCGAGCATCGCGCCGAGACCCATCACGGCGCACACGTCGGGCCGTTCGGCGATGGCGACGGGCATTCCGGTGGCGTCCCGCAGCATCTGGTCCAGGCCCGGCAGCAGGGCGCTGCCACCCACCATCATGATCCCCCGGTCCGTCAGATCGGCCACCAGGTCGGGCGGGCAGTCGCGCAGCACCTTGCCGATCCCGTCGAGGACGGCGGTCAGCGGAGTGTGGATGGCGTCCCGTACGGCCGCGGTGTCCACATGGACGGAACGCGCCAGTCCGGTGGCGACGTCACGGCCGTGGATGAGGGTGGAGGCCGGACCTCCGGAGGTGAGGCCGTTTCCGTGCAGGGCCAGTTGGAGCGGCCGGACGGCCTGGCTGGGCAGCATCAGCTCGTGCGCGTGGCGCAGGTGCTGGACGACGGCGTGGTCGATGGCCTCGCCGCCGACGGGGATCCGCTGGGCGGTGACGATCGAACCGAGGGAGAGGACGGCGACCTGGGTGGCCGCGGCCCCGCACACCATGATCATCGTCGCGGTCGGCTGCTCCACGGGCAGTCCGCAGCCGACGGCCGCGGCGATCAGGGTGTCGACCAGTTCGACGCGCCGGGCGCCGAGTCCGACCAGGGTCTCCACGGCCGCGCGCTGGGCGAGCGGGTCCGCGTCGTGCGGCGTGCAGGCGGCGGCCCGCAGCCGCGGCTTGCGCCGCAGGGCGCGCCGCAGCTTCTCGCCGAGGAGGTGGCGCAGCATCCGCTGGGCCATCTCGATGTCGACCACGGTGCCGCCGGACACGGGGCGCACGACCCGGATGTAGTCGGGCGTGCGGCCGGTCATCCGCTCGGCGAAGGTTCCGACGGCGATGAGTGCGCCGGTGCGCGTGTTCACCGCGGCGACGCTGGGTTCGTCGACGACGAGGCCGGCGCCCTTGACGTACACGCGGGTCCTCGCCGCCCCCAGGTCGACGGCGACGTGGCAGCGGCGCAACTGCTCAAGACTGACGGTCACGGCAGAACCTCCCGAGAGCGCTGACGCAAGAGGACCGGCGGAAGTGCCGGTCGCTTGTCCTATCATCTCGGGTATTTCGTACTATCCGCCCGCTGGAATGCTCCGGCCGTGGGTGTGTCGCGGCTGCATGGGGGTGGATTTCTGTACCGACAGGCAGCAGCATGCCCGCACTGCACGCGCTACTCGTGCGTAACAAGGTAAGGGGAAACCGATGCTGACGGCCCGACAGGGACCGATCGCGCTCCTGACGCTCTGCCTGGCGCTCATGGCGCCCGCCGCGGCTGCCCATGCCGCCGGCCGGAGCCCGGTCCCCGCCCCTGACCGGTTATCACCGCGCACCCCGGTGGTCTTCGTGCACGGATACAACGCCGGCCCGGGCGTCTGGGGGTCCCTCCGAGCCGACCTGCGCGCCGACGGGTACACCGACGCGGAGCTCTTCTCCTTCGGCTACGACACCCACCAGTCCGTCAACGAGGTCCTCGCCGGCCGGCTCGCCGCCTACGTCGAGCAGGTCCGCCGGGATACCGGCGCCGCGAAGGTCGACGTCGTGGCGCACTCCTTCGGCTCACTGGTCAGCCGCTGGTACGTCAGGTTCGGCGGGGGCGCGTCCGCCGTCGACCACTGGGTCTCGCTGGCCGGCCCCAACCGGGGCACCTCCACCGCCTGGGCCTGCGCCCTGTGGGACCAGGCGTGCCGGGACATGACCCCCGGGTCGTACGTCGTCAGGAACCTGGGCAGCGGGGACCCGACCCCCGGTGCGGTGAAGTACGCGACCTTCTGGTCGGCCTGCGACGAGGTGATCAACCCCGACGACAGCGTCCCGCTCACGGGCGCCGCCAACACGCCGGTCGGCTGCCTGGCGCACAACGACCTGCTCGGCGACGACGGCACCTCGGCCGGAGTGCGCGCCTTCCTCGCGTCGTAGGCGCGCGTCCCGCGCCGGGGCGGCGAACGGCGCTGACGCTCTGTTGAGGGAACGCGCGCGACCATCGGGGAGGCCGTCGCGTCCTGAGGGGGAAAGTGCCGATGCCGTACCGGGCCCGAGCCCGCGCCGCCGACGAGCGGCGGCCCGCGCCGCCGAGGCGTTCCGTCACCCGCCTGCGCCTCACCTGCCTCTACGGTGGGGTGTTCATGCTGGCCGGGACGGCGTTCGTCACCGTTGCCCTGCTGCTGGCCGAACAGGCCGTGAGCAGGGGCAGCGGGCCGCTCCTGGGGTCGGGCTCCGCAAGCAGGGCCGTCCTCGCGCCCGCCGACTGCCCGGACGCGGCGGCCGGCGGGCCCTCCTGCCCGTCCCTCGGGCAGGAGCGCCCCCACGACCCGCTGTTCCTGTCGGCCCTGCCGCTCCTGGCCGCGCTCGGGCCCCTGTCGGTGGGCGCGGGGTACGTGACGGCGGGGTACGCCCTGTCACGGGTCCGCCGGATCACCCGCACCGCCCGCAGCGCCCACCGCCACGCCTGAGGACCGGCTAAGGACCGACCCGCTGGAGCAGGCCGTAGGTGAACTCCGCCACGCAGGGGCGGCCCTGTGCGGTGAAGGCGAGGCGCCAGCGCGTCGGGGCGGTGCCCTCCATCGGCCGTACCGGCGCGAAGGCCCGCGCCACCTCGTCCACCGTCGCCGACCAGGGCAGCAGGTCGTCCGGAGACTCCAGTACGGGCCCGCGCGCGCCCGGGGCCCGTACGAGCCACTCGTTCCACACCGCCCCGTCCGGAGCCGCCAGCACCTCGAAGCGCAGGTCCGGCCAGAGCGGCAGCGGCCACAGCAGGGCCTCGCACTCCAGATCGCCGATCGTGCGGTGCTCGACCGACTCTGGCGCCCCGAGCACCGAGCGGTACCGGGCCAGCGCCCCGCGGGCGCGCGGCGAGCGCACCATCGCCTGCCAGCGCTTGTTCGCCTCCCGCTGGTCCGCCAGGGAGGAGCCCAGCCGGCGGCGGGCCTCGTCGGCGAGGTCGGGCTGGAAGTCGGCCATCCGCCGCAGCAACACCAGCTGGAACGCGGCCGGCCCGAAAGTTGTCATGGAGGAAACGATTCCACACAGGATCCTTACGTTCTCGGGATCCGGATGTTGCCGCGTACGGCATAGCCTGCGGGCGCCATGAACTTTTGCCACGCCTGCCGGAGGCACCTCAACGGCGCGCTGGCGTGCGCCGGATGCGGAACCCCCGCCGAGTACCTGATACCCGCCGCGCCCGCCGCCGGGCCGCCGCAGCCGCCCATGGTGGAGGGGCCCGCCGCGGATCCGCCGACCGCACTGGCCGATGTGTACGCGGACTCGCTCGTGGTGCTCTCCGCCCCGAACGAGCGCAGAGCCGGCGCCCGGCGGCGGGCCACGAACCGGCGCCGTCGCCGGACCGCGGTCTCCCTCTCGCTGGGCGTACTGCTCGCGGCCGCGGGCTCCCTGCTGGTGGCGGGCATGGCGGCCGACGGGGAGACCACCGACCGTGCCTCCACAGTGGTGCTGACCGACGACGGCCCCCGGCAGCCCGCCCCGCTGCCGGACACGCCGACGGCCGGGGCGCCCACGGGCTCCGGCAAGGCCACCGCGAAGGCCGGCGGCTCGACCACGAAGAAGTCCGGGACCGCAGCGCCCTCCGGCAGCGCCGGCCAGCCGGGGCCGACCCAGTCGGCTCCGGCACCGACCGTGTCGGGGTCGGCGTCCGGCACCCCCGGGCGCGGGCCGTCCGTACAGGCGTCCGGGATGGGCACGCCCTCGCAGGGCGCCACCGGCACCAGCCAGGCGCCGTCCCCGGTGCCGCCGACGCAGTCGCCCACGCCCACGCCGACCAAGAGCTGTGTGTTCTGGATCTTCTGTTCGTGACAGGCGGGGTCAGGCCAGCATCCGCTTGAGCAGGTCCCGCAGCACGGCCCGCTCCGCCGGGGACAGCCCGGCCAGGGGTTCGCGCGCGAAGTCCAGCGACTCGCGCAGCCGCTCCGCCGTCCGCAGGCCCTCCTCGGTGGGGGCGGCCAGCTTGACCCGGCGGTCGGCGGGATCCGGACGGCGCTCCACCAGGCCCCGGCCCTCCAGCCGGTCGATGATGCCCGTCACGTTGGAGGGCTCGCAGCGCAGCTTCTGCGCGATGCGCCGCATGGGCGTCGGCTCCATCGCGAGCAGGTTCAGCACCTTGGCCTGGGCACCGGTCAGCTGATGGCTGGCCGCCGCGTGCTCGTACTCCATGTGGTACCGGGTCACGACGTCACCGATGAGTTCGACGACCTCGACGGTCACTGGGTCTACACGACGACTGGGCATGGATCCAGCGTACCCGTTTACTTGACAACATGAAATATCCAGGCGCATGGTTGTTTCACCTAGTGAAGCAATTTCGTTCTGACCAGGAGCGCCGCAATGCCTGAGATTCCCGCCGTGAGCCGCGAGTGGCACCTCGTCCGTCGCCCGCAGGGCTGGCCCGTCGCCGAGGACTTCGCCCTGCGTGAGGTGCCCGTGTCCGCCGAGCCCGCCGCCGGCCGGATCCTCGTGCGCAACCTGCACATGTCCGTCGACCCGTACATGCGCGGACGGATGAACGACGTGAAGTCCTACGTCCCGCCCTTCCAGCTCGACCGGCCCATGGACGGCGGCGCGGTCGGCGAGGTCGTCGCCTCCGACGCCGAGGGCTTCGCCGTCGGCGACCACGTCCTGCACGGCCTGGGCTGGCGCGAGTACGCGGAGCTCGATGCCAAGCACGCCACCAAGATCGACGCCTCCCTCGCCCCGCTCTCCGCCTACCTCGGCGTCCTCGGCATGCCGGGCCTGACCGCCTACGCCGGCCTCTTCGAGGTCGCCTCCTTCAAGGAGGGCGATTCCGTCTTCGTCTCCGGCGCCGCGGGTGCGGTCGGCGGCCTCGTCGGCCAGTTCGCGAAGATCAAGGGCGCGTCCCGGGTGATCGGCTCCGCCGGCTCGGACGCGAAGGTGACGCTCCTCACGGAGAAGTACGGCTTCGACGCCGCCTTCAACTACAAGAACGGCCCCGTCGCCGAGCAGCTGCGCGCGGCCGCCCCCGAGGGCGTCGACGTCTACTTCGACAACGTCGGCGGCGACCACCTGGAGGCCGCCATCTCCTCCATGAACGTGGGCGGACGCGCCACCCTCTGCGGTGCGATCGCCCACTACAACGACACCGAGGTCGCCCCCGGCCCGCGCAACCTCATGCAGGTCATCGGCAAGCGCCTGCGCCTGCAGGGCATCCTCGTCAGCGACCACGCCGGCCTGCAGCAGCAGTTCGTCCAGGACGTCGCCGGATGGCTGCGCTCCGGCGAGCTGCGCTACGACGAGACGGTCGTCGAGGGCGTCGAGAACGCCGCCTCCGCCTTCCTCGGCATGCTCCGCGGAGAGAACACCGGAAAGATGATCGTTTCCTTCACCGGTTAGGCTCACCCCACAACCGTCGTGACCGTGGGCGCGAGTCGCGGCGATTACCAGAAGGAACATTCTTCATGTCCATCCAGCAGTCCGACGTCGCGTACACCGCCGTGGCCACCGCCGAGAACGGCCGCGACGGCCGCGTCGCCACCAGCGACGGCCGGCTCGACGTCGTCGTGAACCCGCCCAAGGAGCTCGGCGGCAGCGGTGCCGGCACCAATCCGGAGCAGCTCTTCGCCGCCGGCTACAGCGCCTGCTTCCAGGGCGCCCTCGGTGTCGTCGCCAAGAACGTGAACGCCGACATCTCCGGCTCCACGGTCACCGCCGAGGTCGGCATCGGCAAGAACGACGAGGGCTTCGGCCTGATCGTCAAGATCTCCGCCATGATCCCGAACGTGGACGCCGCCACCGCGAAGGAGCTCATCGAGAAGGCCCACGAGGTCTGCCCGTACTCCAAGGCCACCCGCGGCAACATCACCGTCGAGCTCGCCGTCTGATCCGGCAGCCGCAGGGCGAAGGCCGCACCCCGATCGGGGTGCGGCCTTCGCCGTACACTGGCGCCATGCACGATCTTGCGGGGGGCTTCCGGTACTTGCTGGCCGGACAGCGATGGGTGTTGCGACACGGGCGATGGCTGGGCTTCGGGCTGCTGCCGGGGCTGGTCTCGCTCGCCCTCTACGCCGGCGCCCTCATCGGGCTCGGCTACGGCGCCGACGACCTGACCGCCTGGGCGACCCCCTTCGCCGACGACTGGTCCGCCCCCTGGATCGGCCTCTTCCGCGGCTTCCTCACCGCCCTGTTCTTCGGCTTCGGGCTCTTCCTCGCGGTGATCACCTTCACCGCCGTGACCCTGCTGATCGGCCAGCCCTTCTACGAGTCCCTCTCGGAGCAGGTCGACCGCAGCGAGGGCGGCGAGGTCCCGCAGTCCGGCCTGCCGCTCTGGCGGGAGCTGTGGATCTCGGCCCGGGACAGCGTGAGGGTGCTCGGGCGGGTGGTGCTGTACGGCATCGGGCTCTTCGTCCTCGGCTTCGTCCCGGTGATCGGCCAGACGGTCGTCCCGGTGATCGGGTTCTGCGTCTCCGGGTACTTCCTCACCCAGGAGCTCACCTCCGTCGCCCTCCAGCGCCGCAAGGTGGAACTGCCCGAGCGGCTGGTGCTGCTGCGGTCCCGGCGGATGCTGGTGCTGGGCTTCGGAGTGCCGCTGGTGCTGGCGTTCCTGGTGCCGCTCGTCGCGGTGTTCCTGATGCCGGGCGCGGTGGCGGGAGCCACCCTGATGGCGCGCGACCTGATGCGCACCGACGAAGCCCCGGCCGCCGAGGCCACCCCCGCGGGCTTCGGACCGCCGCCGCCGGCCTTCCCGTAACCACCCGCCCGGCGGGCCGCTACGGCTTCAGCAGCAGGATGGCCCCCGCCGTGTCCTCCCCGCCGTGAGCCGCCGGGTCGGCCGTCAGCCGGCGGCGCATCAGGTCCAGGTACGGGGAGATCAGCTCCGCGCTGACGTTCTGCTCCTGCGCGGTGCGCAGCAGGGTGCCGCTGGCCGCGACCTGCATGGCGAGGTTGGACACCACCCCGCTGGTGAAGTCGCGCGAGGTGAGCCGCTCGGCGGCGTTGCCGACGAAGAAGCCCATCGCGCCCAGCCACTCGGACAGCAGCGGAGCCAGGTCCTTCGGGGCGATGTCCTCGCCCTCGGTCAGCGCGTAGGCGTGCGAGATGCCGGCGAACAGTCCGTACATCGCGCTGAGCAGCGCGACGTCGTGCAGGGCGGCGTGCCCGGGGTCCTCCCCGACGAAGCGGGCCCCGGCCGGGACCTCCAGCGTCGCGCGATGGGCGTCGAAGAGGGCGCGCGAGCCGCTGTAGAAGACGTACCCGCCGGCCTCCGGGACGCCGATCATCGTGGGCGTGGCCATGATCCCGCCGTCCGTGTACCGGGCGCCGCGGGCCTCGGCCCAGGCGGCCCGGGCGCGGGCCTCGGCGGGGGTGCCGGTGGTGAGGTCGACGAGGTCCTTGCCGGTCAGGTCGACGCCCTCCAGGGCGGAGCGGACGCTGGCGTCGTCCAGCAGGCAGGTCACGACCAGGGTGTTCGCCGCGACGGCGGCCGCTGCGCTCGCGGCGGTGACGGCGCCCTCGGCGGCGAGCGGCCCGGCCTTGGCGGGGGTGCGGTTCCAGACGGTGAGGTGGTGCCCGGCGGCGAGCCAGGTGCGGGCGAGGGCGGTGCCCATGTCGCCGAGGCCGAGCAGGGTGAGCGATTTCCGCGGTGTGGTGTCGGTCATGGCGTTTAGCCTGGTGGCAGGCAGTGGGGCGCTCAAGTACGCACTTCGGAGTGGGTGGTTACCCCAAGGTGAGCGAGCAGGTCGGGAGGGTGCGCGATGGCGGGGGCACGAAGGCCCGGTGCGGATGAGTGCGGGATCGCCGCGGCGATGTCCGTGATCGACGGGAAATGGAAGGTGTCGCTCCTGTGGGAGCTGGAGCAGTGCCCGCGCCGCTTCGGTGAACTGCGCCGGCTCGTCCCCGGGGTCTCCGAGAAGGTGCTCGCCGCCCAGCTGCGCGAGCTGGAGACCGACGGCATCGTGCACCGCGAGGTGTACGACGAGGTACCGCCGCGCGTCGAGTACTCCCTGACCCCGCTGGGCCAGGACCTGAACGCGGCTCTGGAACCGCTCGGGGAGTGGGGCACCAAGCACCTCCTCCCGGATTCGGCCTAGAATCCCGGGCCCGTAGGATGCATGGCAGCAAGTGCCAAGGCTGTCTCTCACTGCCCTTGAGTTCGCCCTGGCCGGAGCTTCGGCGGGGGCCGCAGTCGCGCGGCGGCTTGCCGAGCCACGACCGGCCACCGGGCCGAGGACCGACCAGCAGTAGGGACACAGCAGTGACAGTCAGTACCGAGGGCACGGCGACCGTGCTGCCCCCGGGCGGACCGGCCGCGCCCGCCCGCCCGATACCGGCCGCCGGGCGCGGGGTCGGCTCACGCGGCACGCTCCTGCTCCTCGAAGCCGCCGTCGCCTTCGCCGCGGCGCTCGTGCTCCCGCTGCTGGCGCGCGGCTTCAACTTCAACCCCCTCGACCGGATCGCGCAGGTCAGCGGCCTCGCCGCGATCCAGCTGCGGTTCGCGCTCATAGGCCTGCTCCTCATCGGCGCGGTGGCGCTGGCCGTGCGGCTGCGGGGGGGCCGGCACTTCGACCTGGCCACCCGGTTCGCCTCCGCCGGCCTGGCCGGCCTGGCCAGCGGCTTCGTCGCCGCCGGCGCGGTCGTCGCCCTCCACGGGACGCCGTGGCCGATGTTCGGCCTCAACGGCGACAGCGGCCGCATCGTCGAATGGGCCCACGCCGTGGCCAACGGCCGCCCCTCGGGCTCGCCCGTCTACCCGCCGGCCCCCCTCCACACCCTCGGCTACTACGCCGAGTGGTTCCGCGGCGGCAACACCGCGTACGCCTTCAAGGACCTCCAGATCCTCGGCGCCGCCGCGTTCGGACCGCTGGTCTACCTCTCCTGGCGCCTGCTGCTCGGCCCCGTCCGGGCCCTCGCCTTCGGCGTCGCCCCCGCCTTCGCGCTGATCGACGCGTACAAGCCGTACAGCCAGAGCGTCCTCGTGGTGCTCGTCCCCGTCCTGGTGGCGATGGTGGTCTCGCTCAGCCGCAGCGGCACACAGGGCTGGCGCCCGCTGCTGCTCAAGGGCGCGGGATTCGGCGCGCTGCTCGGCGTGCTCTTCCTCACCTACTCGGGCTGGTTCCTGTGGAGCGCGGCGGGCGTGCTGTTCGCCGCACTGCTGTACTTCCCGTGGCGGGACGGCCGGCTCGGCCGGATCAAGGGCGCAGCCTTCCTCGGCGCGTCCATGGCGGCGTTCCTGGTGGTCGCCGGCCGCTACCTCATGGTCATGCTGACCGAGGGTCAGACCACCAAGGACTACAACTTCCGGTTCGACAACTTCACCGACCCGGCGTACTACCTCATGTGGCGCACGGACATGCCCGGCAAGGTCGGCGAGTGGCCGCTGCCCGGCGAGTACGGCGGGGTCGGGCTGTTCGCCCTGGTCACCTTCGCCGGCCTGGGCGCCGCGATCTGGCTGGGCATCGCCAAGCCGATGGTGGTCACCATCGCCGCCATGTTCATCAGCGCGTGGGTGATGCGCATGTACATCGCCTCGCACATGTACGAGACGCAGACCGTCCAGCTCTACACCCGCACGAACAACCAGCTGCTCTACTGCGGGCTGCTGCTGTGCGCGCTGGTCGTCCACCTGGTCTCGCAGCGGATGGCCGCGCGCCGCGCGCAGCCCACGGCGGACGCCGAGCCCGCGGCGGGTGCGGGGGGCAGCGGTTTCCCCGGCCGTGAAGGCGCGGTGATCGGGGCCATGTGCGCCCTGCTGCTGCTCCTGGGCACCGTCTCCTCCTCGATGGCCGACCGCTACATGCCGGCCAAGGAGAACACGTACCGGATCCTGCCGTGGGTGTCGCACACCATCACGGAGCAGGACGGCAGCTGCCCGAAGTACGCGCCCGGCGGCACGTGCTCCAAGGACGGCGACCAGAGCTGGCTCAGCTTCATCCGATGACCCCGGGGGACCGATGACTTCCGCACTGACGCGGCTGGCCGACTGGTCGGCCAGGACACCCAAGCGGCTCTGGCTGATCGCCTTCGCGCTGTTCTTCACACTCACGGGCGCGTGGGCGGCTGCCAGCCCGCTGGGCAGCTCCCCCGACGAGCACGCGCACTTCATCCGTGCCGCCGCCGTCGCCAGGGGGCAGATCGGCGGGACCGAGGTGATGGTCCCGCACACGGTCGCGGGCATCGAGGGCCACTTCGCCGAGACCGGGGTCCAGCTCCCGGCGTGGTACCGGAACCTGCCCACCGTGCACGAGTGCTACTCGTGGCGGGAGGCGCAGCCGGCGTCCTGCGCGCCCTCGCTCGGGAACTCCGAGAAGACCGTGCAGGCCACCACGGCGGCCGGCCGCTACCACCCGGGCTACTACCTGGTGACCGGCTGGCCGAGCCTGCTGGTCGACGGCCCCAAGGGGCTGTACCTCATGCGCTTCATGTCGGCGCTGCTCTGCTCGGCGCTGCTGGCGAGCGCGGTGGTCACGGCCGCCGAATGGCGGCGGCGCTCGCTGGCGATGCTCGGTGTGTTCGCCGCGGCCACGCCGATGACGCTCTACATGGCGGGCATGGTCAACCCCAGCGGCGGCGAGATCGCCGCCGGGATCCTGGTGTGGACGGCCCTGCTGTCGATCGTCCTGTCGCCCGACCCTGTCCTGCTGAACCGCCGCCTGGCCAGGCTGGGCGTCGGCGGCCTGGTGCTGATCAACATCCGGCCGCTCGGCCTGATCTGGTTCGGCGGGGCGGTCTTCTTCTGCCTGCTGCTGACGCAGCGGCGCGGGGTACTGGGACAGGTGCTGCGCCGCAAGGCGCTGTGGCTCTGGACGGGCCTGCTGGGCCTGGCGACGGCCGGTGCGCTGCTCTGGGCGGCGAGGCACCCCGACAACTCGAAGATCGACATTCCCGACTCGCTGACCACGGGCGTGGCCGCGAAGAAGACCCTCGGCAACACCGAGGTCTACATCAAGCAGATGCTCGGCTTCTTCGGCTGGCTGGACACCCCCGCACCCGCCCTCATGTACCTGATGTGGATGGCGGTCCTCGCGACCGTCGTCGCGCTGGCGCTCGCCCACGGCCGCGCGCGCGACGTGGTCGCGGTGCTCGGCATGCTCGCGGCCGTCGTGATGGTGCCGGTCGTCGCGCAGGCCTCCCAGGCGGAGCGCATTGGTATGGTGTGGCAGGGCCGCTACCTGCTGCCCTTCGCCGTCGGGCTGCCGCTGATGGCCGTGCTGATCTGCGCCACGCGCGCGCCCGGGCGCGGCTTTCCCTGGCGGCGGCTGGTCGGGTTCTCCGTCGCCGGCCTCGCGCTGGCGGACCTGGCGGCCTTCTACTGGACGCTGCGCCGGTTCGCGGTCGGCACCAAGGGCTCGTGGGTGGCGACCTCGGCGCACTGGGCGCCGCCCGGCGGCTGGGCCCTGTGGACCTGCGTGTACGCGGTGGCCGCCGTCGCCGTCGTGCTGCCCGCCCTGCTCGCCGACCGCGAGGACGCCGCCGCGCAGCACCCGGACCGCACCACGCCGCGTCCGGAGCGCCACCCGCGGGTGCCCGAGCCCGCCTGAGGCACCCGCCCCGTCAGCCGGCGGCGCCGATCTCGGCGGTCACCACCGACGGGGTGCGGTCGTCCGCCTCGGCGAGCAGCGCGCCGCCCGGGGCCCACACGGCCGCGCCGCCGCAGCCGGTCCACGGGCCCGCCGGGCCGACGTGGTTGGCGAGGACGACGTACAGGCCGTGCCGCTCGGCGATCCCCGGGTGCACCGTGGCGCGCTCACGGATCCCGTCGCCGGTCCCGTAGAGGGAGCTCGCCAGGTGGACCCGGCAGCCATCGGCGGCGCCCCGGCCCGGCGGCCCGGGGAAGTGGTTGTCGTAGCAGACGCCCAGCGAGAAGCGGACCCCGAGGAGTTCGAAGCGCCCGTCGTCCGTGCCGGCCTCGAAAACGTCCTGCTCGTGCCGGAACAGGTGCTGTTTGCGGTACGTCGTCACGTGCGCGCCGTCCGCGTCGTGCACCAGCGTCGCGATGGCGGGCCGCGGGCCCTCGCCGGGCAGGGCCACGTTGACCGCGGTGGCGATCCCGGCGGCGCGCAGCGGGTCCAGCCGCGGGTCGTCGGCGGCGGTCCACAGGCCGGGGTCGGCGGCGAGCGCCTCCAGCTCGTAGCCGGTGAGTGTGAACTCGGGGAACACGACCAGCGCGGCGCCCTGCTCACGGGCCGTCACGGCGAGGGCGGCGGCCCGCGCGGCGTTCGACCGGACATCGGCGGGGACGCACGTCATCTGTGCGGCGGCGATCTTCACCGGCTCAGGATGCCAGTCCGTCCGCGGCCTCCTTCAGCAGGGTCGGCAGGGCCGGCAGGGCCGCGGCAGCGGGGGAGCCGTGGGTGCTGGCGGTCGGCGGTCCGCTGCCCGGCCCGGTCCGGCGGGTCCTGGAGGCCCTCGGCGAGGTCACCGTGTGCGGGCCCGGCGGGATCGGGCGCGGCCCTGAAGCCGGTGCTGAACACCACGGCGGTCGGCGGGGTGGCCCTGGTGGCCGGACCTCGCCCCACGGTGTGGATCAACCTGCATAAAATGGCTGTGTGATCTTCATTGTGGTGAAATTCCCCGTCAAGCCCGAATACGTCGACGCGTGGCCCGACAAGGTCACGCCCTTCACCCGCGCCACCCGCGCCGAACCAGGGAACCTCTGGTTCGAGTGGTCGCGCAGCCTGGAGGAGCCGGACACCTACGTCCTGGTCGAGGCCTTCGAGGACGACGCCGCCGAGGCGCACGTCACCTCGGAGCACTTCCGCGCCGCGCTGGAGACCATGCGGCCGATGGTGACCCGTACGCCCGAGATCGTCAGCACCACCATCGAGGGTGCGAACGGCTGGAGCCGGATGGGCGAGCTCGAGATCGGCTAGGGGGCCGCAAAGGCCCCCCTCAGGGGCTGTCCTGCCCTCGCAGCAGGGTCAGGAAGGCCCGGAAGGCGGCGGGCATGTCCACGGACTCGGGGGCCAGCAGCCACTGGTACTGCAGGCCGTCCATGACCGCCGTCAGCAGCGGGGCCGCCTGCTCCGGGGTGAGCCCCGAGGGCAGGCGCTCGCCGAACTCGGCGCGCAGCACCGCCGCCATCTCCGTACGGACCTGCGCGTAGCGCTCGGTGAAGAACTCCCGGGCCGGGTGCCCTTCGGTGACGCTCTCGCCCAGCAGCGCCGAGAAGGTCTGCACGATGCCCGGGCGCATGGCGTTGTACTCCACCAGCGAGGCCAGCAGGTCGAGGCGCCAGGTGTCGGCCGCGGCGCGCGAGCCGCCGCCCGTGTCCCACCGGTCCCGTTCCTCCAGCACCGCGACGAGCAGCGCCTCCTTGGTCGGGAAGTAGTGCAGCAGCCCCTGCTGGGTCAGGCCCACGCGCTCGGCCACCGCGCCCAGGGACGCGCCCCGGTAGCCGCGCTCCGCGATCACCTCGACGGCCGCGCGCACGATCTCCCCACGGCGTTCCTCGCTCCTCGCCCTGGCCGTCGCCATGGCACCCCTTCCGTCCGCTCCCGTCCGCAGGACCGTAGGAGGACCGTACGGCATTCGAATATCACGAAGAGATAACAAAGCCTACCGCTCAACAGGCGACGGGTCCACGATGGGGCGCCCGCACCGCGCCGCACGCGCGACCGCACCGCTCTCGACGAGGAGGCTCGGCCGTGACCGATGCCGATCAGGTCCGCGACCAGATACGGGACGACGCCGTGGAGGCGGCGCTCGGCAAGCTCGATCTCGACACCAAGACCCTTCTCCTGGCGGGCCGGGACATGTGGTCCCTGCCCGCGATCCCCGCCGTGGGGCTGCGGTCCCTGGTCATGTCCGACGGCCCCGTCGGGGTCCGCGGCGTGCGGTGGACCGCCGACGACCCGTCGATCGCCCTGCCCTCCCCGACCTCGCTCGCCGCCGCCTGGGACCCGGAGCTCGCCCGCCGCGCCGGCCGGCTCCTCGCCCAGGAGGCCCGCCGCAAGGGCGTCCACGTCCTGCTCGCGCCCACCGTCAACCTGCACCGCTCCCCGCTCGGCGGCCGGCACTTCGAGTGCTACTCCGAGGACCCGTACCTCACCGGGGCCATCGGCGGCGGCTACGTCAACGGCGTCCAGGACGGCGGCGTCGGCACCACGGTCAAGCACTTCGTCGGCAACGACGCCGAGACCGACCGCTTCACCGCCGACAGCGTCATCGCCCCGCGCCCGCTGCGCGAGCTGTACCTGGCCCCCTTCGAGGCCGTCGTCGAGGGCGCCCACCCGTGGGGCATCATGACCGCCTACAACCAGGTCAACGGCACGACGATGACCGAGCACCGGTATCTCGTGAACGAGGTCCTGCGCGGCGAGTGGGGCTTCGACGGCGTCAACGTCTCCGACTGGATGGCCGCCCGCTCCACCCGCGGCGACATCCTGGGCGGCATGGACGTGGCCATGCCCGGCCCGACCACCGTCTACGGACCGGCCCTCGCCGAGGCCGTGCGCGCCGGGGAGGTCCCCGAGGCCGCCGTCGACGACGCCGTGCGCAACGTCCTGCGCCTCGCCGCCCGCGTCGGGGCCCTGGAGGGCGCGCCCGCGGTCGTCGAGACCGCCCCGGCCCCCGTCGACGGCCGGGCGCTCGCCCGCGAACTCGCCGCGCGCGGATTCGTCCTCGTCCGCAACGAGGACGGCGCCCTGCCGCTGGACGCCTCCGACGGCCGCGCCGTCGCCCTCCTCGGGGCCGCCGCGCGCGACGCCCGGGTCCTCGGCGGCGGCAGCGCCACCGTCTTCCCCGAACGGGTCGTCTCCCCGCTCGACGGACTCGCCTCGGCCCTCCCGGAGGGCGCCTTGACCTACGCGGTCGGCGCCGACCCCTCAGAGGAGCTCACCCCCGCCGCCCAGGGCTTCGAGCTCGTCGCCGTGTGCCGCGACGCCTCGGGGGCCGTCCTCGGCGAGGGCGGCCTGCCCACCGGCCAGGTCCAGTGGATCGGCGACGACCTCCCCGCGGGCGCCACGTACGAGACCATGGCGAGCATCGAGGTCCGCGGTACTTTCGTGCCGCGCGAGAGCGGTGAACACGCCTTCGGTACCCGCGGACTCGGCGCCTTCGCCCTCACCGTCGCCGGACGGCGGCTGTGGAGCGGCGTCCAGGGGACGGGCGACGAGGCCGACCCCTTCGAGGCCTTCTTCGGGGCGCCCAGCGAGCGCGCCCGCGTCACCCTCGCCGAGGGCGAGCCCGTCGAGGTGTCGCTGACCTTCCAGGTCCCCGACATGAGCGCGCTGCCGCTCAGGGCGGTCATGTTCTCGCTGCTCCACCTCGGCCCCCGGCGCGACCCCGACGAGCTGATCGCCGAGGCGGTCGCGACCGCCCGCGCCGCGGACACCGCCGTGGTGGTCGTCGCCACCACCGAGCGCGTGGAGTCCGAGGGCTTCGACCGGAGCGACCTCGCCCTCCCGGGCCGCCAGGACGACCTGGTGCGGGCCGTCGCCGCCGTCAACCCGAACACCGTGGTCGTCGTCAACGCCGGCTCCCCGGTGGAGCTCCCGTGGCGCGAGGACGTCGCCGCCGTCCTGCTGACCTGGTTCCCCGGGCAGGAGGGCGGGGCCGCGCTGGCCGACGTACTCCTCGGGGAGGTGGAGCCGGGCGGCCGGCTGCCCACCACCTGGCCCGCGCGGCTCGCCGACGCGCCCGTCACCGAGGTCGTCCCCACCGACGGGCGCCTGGAGTACGGCGAGGGCCTCTTCATCGGCTACCGGGCCTACGAGAAGCACGGCGTCACCCCCGCCTACCCCTTCGGGCATGGCCTCGGCTACACCGACTGGGCGTACGAGTCCCTGGAGGCCACCGCCGACTCCGTACGGGTCCGCGTCACCAACACCGGCTCCCGGCCCGGCCGCGAGGTCGTCCAGGTCTACCTGGCGCCCGTCGCCACTGCGTCCGACGGCGCGCGGAGCGCGACGGTGGAGCGCCCGGCGAGCTGGCTGGCGGGCTTCGCGAGCGTCGCCGCGGGCCCCGGCGAGAGCGTCGAGACCGAGATCCCGCTGCCCGCCCGGGCCTTCGAGATCTGGGACGAGGAGGCCCGCGGCTGGCGGCGGATCGGCGGCGCCTACGAGGTCCGCGCGAGCCACGCGCACGGCGACACCCGGCTGACCGTGACGCTCGACATCGCGTGACACGCCGTATGACCGGAAATCACCCCTGAGAACCGGTCCGGGGGCGGGCCCTGGCACCCGCACCCGGACCCTCCGCGCGCGGACGTCAACGCGGCGGCTCGGCCGCCGTCACCTGGCGGTGCGCCAGTTCCGCCAGCCTCGCCTGCCCGTCCTTGCCGGGGTGGAACCAGTCCCAGCGGCTCAACTGCTCCGCCGCGAAGGGGTACTGGAACACCGCGCCGCCGTCGTAGCGGCACAGCGGGTCCTTCCCGCAGACCTCGCGCAGCACCTCGTTGTACTCCACCACCCGCGCCCGCACCTGCTCGCGCCGGGCCGTGGCCCCCGTGGCCAGCGACAGCGGATCGGCGAGCATCGACTGGCAGATGCCCAGCTTCCACACCTGGCGCACCATCGGGAGGTCCTTGCCCTGCTCCCACAGCCGTTGCAGGTCCGGCACGCTGGAGACGTACACCTGAGAGGCCGGGGACGCGGCCCGCAACTGCGCGAGGGCCTGCTCGAAACCGGACCGGAACTCCGCCACCGGCGTCATCGACGAAGCGGTGGGGCGGCAGGCGTCGTTCGACCCCACCATCACCGTGACCAGGTCGGGCTTGTTCGCGGCGGCCGCCGTCAGCTGGGCCGGCAGGTCCGCCATCCGCGAGCCGGTCACCGCGTGGTTCCAACTGCGCTCGGGCACCCCGGCCTCTCCCAGCAGCCGGCTGGCGAGGGAGCGGACGGCGGGGTCGCTGCCGGTGGCCCAGGAGACCTCGGGACAGTCGGCGAGGACCGAACAGGCGTCGAAACCACGCGTGATGGAGTCGCCGACGGCAGCGACCGAGGTGGGCGCGGTGTTCCACCGGGGCCCCGACTGCGCTCCGCCCTCGCCGCGGTCGGGCGACCCGCCCGACTGACACCCGCTCAGAACCCCGGCCAGTAGCGCCACCGCCGCGCCCGCGCCCGCGAGAGTACGGCGCGCGCGGCGCCCGGCGGCGGTGGTGCGCATGGGAAGGACCCCTCCTTGTGGCCCCCACGCCGATCGGGGGGTCCTGCTGAGTGAAAGCTCTGTGTTTACCGGCCTTGGAGCGACCGTACGTCACACCGTGACCCCTGGCGCACGGTAGCTTTTCCCCGTGGCGTTTCGGCCGCAGGTCCCGTAGCGCAATGTCAAATGATTTCCGTTACATTACATCACGTCACAAACTGTCCGTTTTCTGGAGTTTATTCCCGACCTCGTCCACCACTGGAGGTCCCGGTGACGACACGTGGAGTTCTGTACGTGCATTCCGCACCGCGCGCGCTCTGCCCGCATGTGGAATGGGCCGTAGCGGGCGTGCTCGGGGTGCGGGTGAACCTCGACTGGATCAGGCAGCCCGCCTCCCCGGGCACCTGGAGAGCCGAGTTCAGCTGGCAGGCCGAAGCGGGCACCGCCTCGAAACTCGCCTCCGCGCTGCGCGGCTGGCACCTGCTGCGCTTCGAGGTGACCGCGGAGCCCTGTCCGACCGCCGAGGGCGAGCGCTACAGCTCCACACCGGAGCTCGGCATCTTCCACGCCGTCACCGGCATGCACGGCGACATCCTGATCCCGGAGGACCGGCTGCGCGCCGCCCTGGCCCGGTCGGCGCGCGGCGAGACCGAGCTGGAGGCGGAGATCGCCAAACTGCTCGGCAAGCCCTGGGACGACGAACTGGAGCCCTTCCGCTACGCGGGCGAGGGCGCGCCCGTCCGCTGGCTCCACCAGGTGGTCTGACCCCTCGCCCGACGCAGAAGGCCCACCCGCCGATCACCCGGGTGGGCCTTCTGCCGTGTTCAGACGACGAACACCGCAACCACTAGACGGTGCGGAACGCCAGGGTGACGTTGTGGCCGCCGAAGCCGAAGGAGTTGTTGATCGCGGAGATCGGACCGTCGGCCGGCAGCTTGCGCGGCTCGCCCACGACGATGTCCGCGTCGATGTCGTCGTCGAGCGCGTCGACGTTGATCGTCGGCGGCGCCAGCCGGTGGTACAGCGCCAGCACGGTCGCGACGGTCTCGATACCGCCCGCGCCACCCAGCAGGTGACCGGTCATCGACTTGGTCGCGGAGATCGCGATGTGGTCGAGGTCGTCGCCCAGGACCTTGCGCAGGGCCTTGATCTCGGCCGTGTCACCCTGCGGGGTGGACGTGGCGTGCGCGTTGACGTGGACCAGCTCGGCCGGGTCGAGACCCGTGTTGTCGAGCAGGTTCTGCACCGCGGCCGCGACACCACGGCCGGTCGGCTCGGGCTGCGCGATGTGGTGGCTGTCCGCGGACAGGCCCTGGCCCAGCACCTCGCAGTAGACCCGGGCGCCGCGCTTGGCGGCGTGCTCGGCCGACTCCAGGATGACGACGCCGGCGCCCTCGCCGAGGACGAAGCCGTCACGGGCCTTGTCGTACGGACGGGAGGCCGTCTGCGGGCTCTCGTTGTTCTTCGACATCGCCATCATGTTGGCGAAGGCGGCGATCGGCAGCGGGTGGATCGCGGCCTCGGTGCCACCCGCGACGACCACGTCGGCGCGGCCGGTGCGGATCATCTCGACGGCGTAGCCGATGGCCTCGGCGCCGGACGCGCAGGCGCTGACCGGAGTGTGCACGCCCGCCTGGGCGTTGACCTCCAGGCCGACGTTGGCCGACGGGCCGTTCGGCATGAGCATGGGGACGGTGTGCGGGGAGACCCGGCGCACACCCTTTTCCTTCAGTACGTCGTACTGGTCGAGCAGCGTGGTGACACCGCCGATGCCGGAGGCGATCACGGTGCCGAGCCGGTCGGGCGCGACCTGCTCGTCCTCGCCGGCCGGAGCGGTGTAGCCGGCGTCGGCCCACGCCTCGCGGGCCGCGATGACGGCGAACTGCGCCGAGCGGTCGAGCTTGCGGGCCAGCGGCCGGGGCAGGACCTCACTCGGGTCCACGGCGACAGGGGCGGCGATACGTACCGGGAGTTCGGCGAAGCGCTCGCCCTCCAGGGGCTTGACGCCGGAACGGCCGGCGAGCAGACCTTCCCAGGTCGAAGCGCTGTCGCCACCCAGCGGAGTGGTTGCGCCGATACCGGTGACGACCACGGTGCGATTGGTCGGGCTCACAGGAATTCTTTCTCCACGTCTCAGGGGGTGCTGAATTGTCACGGCGCCACCGCCAGGTGGCGACAAACGCTCGTCAGGCTCAGGCCTGGTGCTTCAGGATGTACTCCGCGGCGTCGCCGACCGTCTTGAGGTTCTTGACGTCCTCGTCCGGGATCTTGACGTCGAAGCGCTCTTCGGCGGCGACGACGACCTCGACCATGGACAGGGAGTCGACGTCCAGGTCGTCGGTGAAGGACTTGTCGATCTCGACGTCCTCGACCGGGATGCCCGCGATCTCGTTGACGATCTCGGCGAGGCCCTCGACGATCTCCTGCTGCGTGGCGGCCATGTGGCGCTCCTTCTCTGGGTAACTGGGTAGGAAGACCGGGATGTGGATCCCGGCCCTAGGGGAGGGTAACGACCGTCGCGGCGTAGACGAGCCCCGCCCCGAAGCCGATGACGAGCGCGGTGTCGCCGCTCTTCGCCGCTCCGGTCGCCAGGAGCCGCTCCATGGCGAGCGGGATCGAGGCGGCCGACGTGTTGCCGGTGGTCTCCACGTCACGGGCGACCGTGACGTGGTCCGGCAGCTTCAGAGTCTTCACCATCGAGTCGATGATCCGCATGTTCGCCTGGTGCGGGATGAAGACATCCAGGTCCTCAGCGGTGATCCCGGCGGCGTCGAGCGCCTGCTGGGCCACCTTGGCCATCTCGAAGACGGCCCAGCGGAAGACCGCCTGACCCTCCTGCGTGATGGCCGGGAACTTCTCTCCGGCGTCCTTGCCGAGGTACTCGTCCCACGGCACGGTCTGCTTGATCGTGTCGGACTTGTCGCCCTCCGAACCCCACACCGTGGGGCCGATGGCCGGCTCGTCCGAGGGGCCGACGACCACGGCGCCGGCGCCGTCGCCGAACAGGAAGGCCGTCGCGCGGTCCTCCAGGTCCGTCAGGTCCGAGAGCCGTTCCACGCCGATGACGAGGACGTACTCCGCGGAACCCTCCACCACCATGCCCTTGGCAAGGGTCAGGCCGTAGCCGAAACCGGCACAGCCCGCGGAGATGTCGAAGGCGGCGGGCTTGACCGCGCCGACCCGGTGCGCGATCTCGGTCGCGACGGCCGGGGTCTGCTTGAAGTGCGAGACCGTGGAGACGATCACCGCACCGATCTGCTCGGGGGCGACACCGGCGTCGGCCAGCGCCTTGCCCGAGGCCTCCACCGACATCGCGGCGACGGTCTCCTGGGGCGAGGCCCAGTGCCGGGTCGCGATGCCGGAGCGGGAGCGGATCCACTCGTCGGAGGAGTCGATGGTCTCGAGGATGACCTCGTTGGGCACCACACGGGTCGGGCGGTAGCCGCCGACACCGAGGATGCGGGCGTAGGGGGAGCCCTTGGCCGGCTTGATCTTGGACATGCTGTGTGGGCTCCTTCTCTCAGGCCGTCAGTTCGGCGACCAGCGCCGCGGCCTTCTCGAGATCGTCCGGGGTCTTCAGCGCCACGCTCGGTACGCCCTTCAGCGCGCGCCTGGCCAGACCCGTCAGGGTGCCACCGGGAGACAGTTCGATGATCCCCGTGACGCCCAGCTCGGCGAACGTCTCCATGCACAGGTCCCAGCGGACCGGGTTCGCGACCTGGCCGACCAGGCGGGCGACGACGTCGGCGCCCGTGGTGACGACGAGGCCGTCCTTGTTCGAGACGTACTTCAAGGCCGGGTCGGCCGGGGAGAGGGCCTCGGCGGCCTTCTCCAGCTCGGCGACCGCGGGGGCCATGTGGTGCGTGTGGAACGCGCCCGCGACCTTGAGGGGAACGACCTTCATGGAACCCTCGGGCTTGTCGGCCTGCAGGGCTTCGATCTGCTCCATCGTGCCGGCGGCCACGATCTGGCCCGCGCCGTTGATGTTGGCCGGGGTCAGGCCGAGCTTCTCCAGGTGCGCGACGACGACGGCGGGGTCTCCGCCGAGTACCGCGGCCATGCCCGTCTCGGTGACGGCGGCGGCCTGCGCCATGCCCAGCCCGCGGGTCCGGACGAACGACAGCGCGTCCTGCTCGGGCAGCACGCCGGCGATGGCCGCGGCGGTGATCTCACCGACGCTGTGGCCGGCGACGGCACCGAAGACCGAGGTGGAGCCCAGCGCGGAGGCGGACAGCAGACCGGCGGCGACCAGCAGGGGCTGGGCGACCGCGGTGTCGCGGATCTCCTCGGCGTCGGCCGTCGTGCCGTAGCGCGCGAGGTCCAGCTTGATGGCGTCCGACCAGGCGGCGACGCGGTCAGCGGCACCGGGGAGGTCGAGCCAGGGAGTCAGGAAGCCGGGCGTCTGAGCGCCTTGGCCGGGAGCGACGAGTACGAGCACCCTCACACTCTCTCTTGTGGATGGTCCCTGCCGCCCGTGGGGACAGGGACCAAGAACCGTCGGGGTAATTGTTGATGTCCCACAAAAGGCTAGGACTGGGTATCACCGTCAGCCAGACGCCCCAGAATCAGGGCGATCCGCAGCGTGAACGCCGATCGGACATCCGACGGCGACCAGCCGGTGACGTCGGTCACACGTCGTAGCCGGTAGCGCACCGTATTGGGGTGCACGAACAGCATCCGAGCAGCCCCTTCGAGACTGCTCGCCTGCTCCAGATACACGCTCAACGTCTCCAGCAGCGCCGACCCCGCCTCCTCAAGCGGTCTGTAGATCTCCTCCACCAGCTGTTCCCTTGCAGCCGGATCGGAGGCGATCGCGCGTTCCGGCAGGAGATCATCCGCCAGGACCGGCCGCGGCGCGTCCTGCCACGCCGTACAGGCCTTCAGTCCGGCCGCCGCGGCCTGCGCCGACTTCGTCGCGTTCAGCAGGTCGGACACCACCGGGCCGGCCACCACCGGACCCGCCGCGAACGGCCCGATCAGGGACTTCGCCACCTGCATCGGGTTGTCGCTGCCGCCCGCGATGACGACCAGGCGGTCCCCGAGCACACCGGTGAGGACCTGGAGCTTGTGGTGCCGCGCCGCGCGCCGGATCGCCTCGACCGTCAGCTCGCTGTCGCCCTCCGGGGCGGTGCCGAGCACCACGCACACGTGCTCCGGGGAGTTCCAGCCCAGCGCCGCCGCCCGCGACAGCGCGCCCTCGTCGGCCTCACCGGACAGCACCGCGTTGACGACCAGGGACTCCAGCCGCGCGTCCCACGCCCCGCGCGCCTCGGCGGCCTGCGCGTACACCTGGGCGGTCGCGAAGGCGATCTCCCGCGCGTACACCAGCAGCGCCTCGCGCAGGATCGACTCGTCACCGGGGGCGGCCACCTCCTCGATCGCGGTCTCCATGACCTCGATCGTGGTGCGGACCATCTCGACGGTCTGGCGCAGCGTGATCGCCCGGGTCAGCTCGCGCGGAGCCGTGCCGAAGACGTCGGTGGAGATCGCCTGCGGGGTCTCCGGATGCCGGAACCACTCGGTGAACGCGGCGATACCGGCCTGCGCGACCAGGCCGATCCACGAGCGGTTCTCGGGTGGCATCGCCCGGTACCACGGCAGGGTCTCGTCCATGCGCGCGATCGCGTTGGCGGCGAGCCGGCCGGAGGACTTCTCCAGGCGGCGCAGCGTCGCGGTGTGCGGATGGGCGGGAGCGGGATGCGCGGGGTGTGTGGCGGGGGAATGCTCACGTTCGGGTTGGGGCACGGGACAAGACTGCCTTATCGGGAAGGCTGCGCCGAGTCCGGTCCCGCGCCGTGCCCCGCCCGGCCGCTACCGTGGCCCCCATGATTGATGTACGCCGCGGCGCCGACCGGTACGAGGGAGGGGACCCGGAGGCCGGGATCACCACCCGCCACGCCTTCTCCTTCGGGTCCTTCTACGACCCGGACAACCTGCGCTTCGGCCCCGTCCTGGCCTGCAACGAGGAGACCCTCTCGGCCGGCGCCGGCTTCGACGAGCACCCGCACAGCCACACCGAGATCGTGACCTGGGTGATCGACGGCGAGCTCACCCACCAGGACAGCACCGGCGAGAAGAGCACCGTCCTGCCCGGCGACGTCCAGCGGCTCAGCGCCGGATCCGGGGCGCGCCACGTCGAGCGCAACGACGCAGACCGGCCGCTGCGCTTCGTGCAGATGTGGCTCTCGCCGCTCGCCGCGGGCGGCGATCCTTCGTACGAGGTGCTGCGCGGTGTCCCCGACGGCTCGCCCTACGAGATCCCCGCGGCCGGCGCCGCCCTGCACGTACGGCGCCCCGGCGCGGGCGAGCGGGTCGCCGTACCGGCCGCCGAGCGGGTGTACCTGCACGTCGTGCGCGGGGACCTGCGCCTGGACGGGGCGGAGCTGGGCCCCGGGGACTCGGCGCGGATCACCGCCGAGAAGGAGCTGGAGATCATCGCCGGGTCCCCGGGGGAGCTGCTGATCTGGGAACTGCCGGCCTGAGGGCTGTCTAGGGCCTGTATCGAGTTGCCCCGCTCCTTGCTCCACGGGGCGACTCGATACAGACCCTAGTGCCGCGTCAGGCAGCCCGACCGGCCGGGCCGGCCTGGCCGGAGCGGAGTTCGGCGAGGACCGCGTCGGTGAACGGCGTCCAGGCCCCGACCGCCCACGGGCCGAAGGGCCGGTCCGTGAGCGCCACGCACGCGGCGCGCGCGTCCGGGTCGACCCACAGGAAGGTGCCGGCCTGTCCGAAGTGGCCGAAGGTGCGCGGCGAGGAGGTCAGGCCCGTCCAGTGCGGGGACTTGCCGTCGCGGATCTCCATCCCGAGGCCCCAGTCGTTGGGGGACTGGCTGCCGTACCCCGGCAGGACGCCCTTGAGCCCGGGGTGGACGACGGAGGTGGCCTCGGCGACCGTGCGGACGTCGAGCAGCCGCGGAGCCTGCAGTTCCGCGGCGAAGCGCAGCAGGTCGGAGACGGTGGAGACGCCGTCCCTGGCGGGCGAGCCGTCCAGGGTGGTCGACACCATGCCCAGCGGCTCGAAGACGGCCTGGTGCACGTACTCCGCGAACGGGATGCCGGTGGCCTTGGCGATGTGGTCGCCGAGCACCTCGAAGCCGGCGTTCGAGTACAGCCGACGCGTACCGGGCGCGGCCATCGCGCGGTGCTCGTCGAAGGCCAGGCCGCTGGTGTGCGCGAGCAGGTGACGGACCGTCGACCCCTCGGGTCCGGCCGGTTCGTCCAGCTCGATCGCGCCTTCCTCGAAGGCGACGAGGGCGGCGTACGCGGCGAGCGGTTTGGTGACCGACGCCAGCGCGAAACGGTGGCCGACGGGGCCGTGCGAGCCGGCGACGCTCCCGTCGGCGCGTACGACGGCCGCCGCGGCGGTCTCCACCGGCCAGGTCTCGATGATCCGCAGGCTTTCCATGCCGCTCACGGCCTCCTTGCTGTCCATGCGGCCGAGCCTACTTGCTTGGAGTGCGCTCAAGGGTTTTAGCGTGGGGGCATGAGCCAGAGCCTGAGCCTGACGCAGACGCGGTACACGATCAGCGAGGTGGCGGCCCGGACCGGCCTGAGCCAGCACACCCTGCGCTGGTACGAGCGGATCGGGCTGATGCCGCACGTGGACCGCTCGCATTCGGGCCAGCGCCGCTTCAACGACACGGACCTCGACTGGCTGGGCTTCGTGGGCAAGCTGCGCGCCACGGGGATGTCGGTGGCGGACATGGTCCGCTACGCCGAGCTGGTCCGCGAGGGCGAGCACACCCGGGGGGAGCGCCGTGAGCTGCTGGAACGGACGCGGCGCGAGGTGCGGGCCCGGATCACGGAGCTGACGGACGCACTGGCCGTACTGGACTACAAGATCGACATGTACGCGAGCACACGATGAAGACGGTCTCGCGGAGGGGACAGCGATGACGGAGTACGGCAACAACACCCTGGACCAGGCGGAGCTCGGCAAGGGCGGCCCGAGGGTCGGCGTCCAGGGCCTGGGCTGCATGGGCATGAGCGAGTTCTACGGCGACACCGACGAGGCGGCCGCCCGGGAGACCCTGGAGGCGGCGCTGGCCGCGGGGGTCACCCTCTTCGACACGGCCGACGTCTACGGCCGCGGCCGCAACGAGGAGTTCCTGGCGCCGTTCGCGGCCGCGCACCGGGACGAGATCACCCTGGCTACGAAGTTCGCCATAGAGCGCACCGACGACCCCGCCTACCGGGGCATCCGCAACGACCGCGCCTACGTCCGCGGCGCCGTCGAGGGCAGCCTGCGCCGGCTCGGCGTGGATGTCATCGACCTGTACTACATGCACCGGCGCGACCCGGCCGTGCCGCTCGCCGAGTCGGTGGGCGCCATGGCGGAGCTGGTGCGGGAGGGCAAGGTGCGCCACCTGGGGCTGAGCGAGGTCACCGGCGCGGAGTTGCGCGAGGCGCACGCCGTGCACCCGATCGCGGCGATCCAGTCGGAGTGGTCGCTGTTCAGCCGGGACGTGGAGCGCAGCGCGGTGGCCGCGGCGGCGGATCTGGGCGTGGCCTTCGTGCCGTACTCCCCGCTCGGCCGGGGCTTCCTGACCGGGTCCTTCGCGGACGCGTCCGCGGAGCTGTCGCAGAGCGACTTCCGGCGCCACCAGCCGCGCTTCACCGGCGACAACGCCAGGACGAACGCGGCGCTGCTGGCCCCGGTCCGGGAGATCGCGCGGGAACTCGGCGCGAGTCCCGCGCAGATCGCCCTCGCCTGGGTCCAGCAGCGGGCGGCGGTGCACGGGCTGACCGTGGTCCCGATCCCGGGCACCCGCCGGGCGGAGCGGCTGCGCGAGAACGTCGCGGCGACCCGGATCGCCCTGACGCCCGCGCAGCTGTCCCTGCTGGAACCGATCGCCGCGCAGGTCGCGGGCGACCGCTACCCGGACATGACCTTCACCTCGGCGGCCCGGGAGGCGTAGCCGAAGGCCCTCTCAGGGGTGCCGGGCCCGCAGCACCGCGAAGGCGCCCCAGAGGGCGAGCGCGGCCAGGACCAGGACCACGGCCGTCTCGATGGTCTGCGTCGGCCAGTAGTGGCTGACCGGGTGGTATTCGACATACCACCCGGTCACGTCCAGGTCGGCGGGGCACTGGCGCAGGTTGCCGGTGCGTTCGAGGCAGGCCCACTCGGGCAGACGTCCGCCCGAGGTCGTGGTGAGCCCGAGGTCCGTCATGAAGGCGCCCTTCGGCAGCTTCGGGGTCCTGGAGCCCAGGGGCGCGGTGAGGGTCTGCACGGGCAGGAAGGACCATCGCAGGGCGCCCAGCGCCAGCATCACCAGGCCGGTGACAAGGCCGGTGACGGCCATGGCGGGCAGGGTGCGCCGTACGAGCTGGCCCACGAGGGCTCCCACGGCCACGCCCAGCAGGCAGTACGCCACCACCACCGTGCCGGTCGACTCGTACGGCCCCCGGTCCGGCCAGCCGAACTGGTACGTGCCGCTGAGCGGGCTCAGGCCGAGGCGGTAGACCCCGACCAGGGCGGCCGAGCCGGCCGCGGCGGCCGCCGCGGCCACCACGACCTTCGAGGCGAGCCAGGCCCTGGGCGTCGTCGACTGGGTCAGGGCGAGGCGGTAGGTGCCGCTCTCCAGTTCGCGGGCGACCATCGGACCGGCGACGAAGGCACCCACCAGCAGCGGCAGGAGCAGCATGGCGGTGCCGGCGACATCCATCGCGGACCGCAGCGGGCCGTCCGGGCCGGCCTGGTACACGTCGGCGGCGTACGACGCCCACCAGCGCAGCGCGATCACGCCGGCCAGGCTCGCGGCGACGACGGCGGGCACCGTCCACAGCGCGCGCCGGTGCTGGCGGACGGTGACCCAGCGCGGGCCCTTCAGGGTCAGCATGCTCATGACCCCACCGCCTCGGCGGCGCGGGGGCCGATGGCGAGGGCCGGGGCGTCGGGGGAGCGCAGATGGGCGAGCAGGAGTTCCTCCAGTGACGGGTGGGCCGTCTGCCAGGTGTCGGTGTCGAGCGGGCCGTGCGGTCGCGTGAGCGCCGTGAGCAGGCGGCCGGTCGTCCGTGACTCGACGACGGTGTGGGAGGCGAGATGGGCGATGGCCGCCGCCGGTCCGGTGATCAGCCGGTGTGCCGCGACGATGTCGTCGACGGGGCCGGACAGGCGGACGCGGCCGCCGTCGACGAGCAGCAGGTGGTCGCAGGCACCCTCCAGCTCGGCGACGATGTGCGAGGACATCACCACGGACGTGCCGTGTTCGGCGGCGTCGGCCATCAGCGCCCCCATGAGCCGGTGCCGGGCCAGCGGATCGAGGTCGGCCATCGGCTCGTCCAGCAGGAGCAGGCGGGGGCGCTTGCCGAGGGCGAGGGCCAGGGCGACCCGGGTGCGCTGGCCGCCCGAGAGGGACCGGATCCTGGCGCCGCCGTCGAGCCCGCCCTCCTCGACGATCCGCGCGGCGCCCTTGGCGTCCCAGCGGCCCGGGTTGAGTTCGCGTCCCATGCGGAGGGTCTCGTCGACGGTCAGCTGCGGGTACAGGGGCTTGTCCTGGCCCACGTACGCCGTCTCCTCGCGCGGCGGCGCACTGATGGCGCCCTCGGTCGGTCGGAGCAGTCCCGCGGCGAGCGCCAGCAGGGTCGACTTGCCCGCCCCGTTGGGACCGACGAGCGCGCACACGCGGTGGGCCGGCAGCCCGAAGGAGCAGTCGCGCAGGGCCCAGCCGCGCCGACGTGCGTAGCGCACGCCCAGTCCTGTCGCCTCGATCACCGGATCGTCCGTCACGTGTCGTCCCCCTTGAAGTGTTGGTCCAGTACGGCAGTGAAGAGCGCGGCCACGTCGTCCCGCTCCATCCCCGCGGCGCTCGCGCGCCGTGCCCAGTCGGCCAGTTCCCCACGCAGGGGCGAGTCGGCCGGGGCACCCCCCAGGGACCTGCGCACGAAGGTGCCCATGCCCCGGCGTGCCTCCACGAGGCCCTCGCGCTCCAGCTCCCGGTAGGCCTTGAGCACCGTGTTCGGGTTGATGGCCGTCGCTTCGACGACCTCGCGCGCGGTGGGCAGCTTGTCGCCCGGTTCCAGCAGTCCCAGGCGCAGGGCCTGCTTCGTCTGGTGGACGATCTGCAGGTAGGTGGCCATGCCGCTGCGCCGGTCGATGCGGTACTCCAGCACGTGCAGCACCCTTTCACTAGTTAAGTAGTGAAAGGGTGCTGCACGAGGCGCCCGATGTCAACGGGCGCCCTTGCCGGGCGTGTTGGGCCAGGGGGCTAGGTCCTGTCTGGAGTTCCGGCGCGGGAGAAGGAGCGGGCGTCTGGTGCCGTCGAATCCAAGGCGGAGGAGGGAGTCGACGCGGAGCGTCGGCGACTGACGACAACGCCGGAAGCGGCGGTGCCGGACGCCGCAACGCC
>NZ_JBHXAG010000030.1:0-69887 GCF_042726555.1 Streptomyces sp. NPDC060232
GCGGGACGAAGGTCCTCGTAGCGGAGCTACCCGGGCATGTGGCTCGGGCGCCGCGGGCGCGGGCCGGGCGGCGCGACGCCGCGGGGCAACTCGATACAGACCCTAGGCCCGCCCCCCCCGCCCCCCGCCCGCGCCCCCGCCCCTGTCGGCGGCTCTGTGTGGTGGGGGCGGGGCCCGCCCGCCCCCACCGCCCGGCTCACCCGGGCAGGGAGAGCCTGGCGGCCGCCATGCCGAAGCCGGAGCCGAGGACCGCGGCGGCCAGGCCGCCGTCGGGCCTGTGCAGGTCCTCCGGCCGGTAACGACGGATCGTCGCGTGCCAGTTGAGGACGCCGGCGTGCCAATCCTTCAGTTCCTGCACGTATGCGTCCAGGGCGGCCCGGGCCCCGGCGTCGAGCTTCCAGTCGTCGTAGAGCACCGGCAGCTGGGTGGCCACGATGTGCTCGAACTCCTCGGTGCGCTGGGTCATCAGCGCATGGCAGATGTGCAGTGCCTCCGGGTAACCGATGTCGAAGAAGTTCCGCGTGACCAGGATGTGGTTGTGGACCTCGCCCTCGAACTCCACCTCCTTCTGGTAGGAGTAGATGTCGTTGATCAGGCAGGCGGCGTCGGCGACGGCGTTCTCCAGCGAGCGGATCGTCCCCGAGGCGTAGATCTCCTCCGGAATGCCCCGTCCCTCGTGGCCGAGCCGGCACAGGTACATCGTGAGCCGGCTGCCGAAGGTGCGCCGTCGCATCTCCGCGTAGTCCACCGGGTCCGGGATGCGGTTCAGGACCGCGTTGTCCACCTCCCAGAGCCAGCTCTCCAGCATGTCCACCAGCGTCGCCCGGAACTCGGCGCGCTGCCGCACCGACATGCCGGCGCTGGTGCGCACCCACAGGTCGGCGAGCCCGCGCTCCAGCGCCGTCGACGGCTGCGGCTGCTCGGCGTGGTCGACGGGGATCATGGCGATCAGCCGGGCGGTGGTCGCCTTGGCCGCCGCCAGGTTCTTGGCCTGTGCGAAGACCACCGGGTAGTAGTCGTCCCCGTAGGTGCCCCAGGTCAGCCAGCAGGCGTTGAGCGCGAGTGCGCCGGGGGTGGCGTCCGGGTCGATTCCGGCCGAGCAGACCGCGAAGTCGTAGCCGCGCAGCTTCTCCTCGCTCCAGATCGCCGAACCGGGATCGCCCGGCTGCGGGTCCAGCAGGCCTGTCCGCCGGGACCAGGCCACCGACTCCTCGCGCGCGTGAGCCAGATGAGGACTCAGCGTGAGCCGGTGGGGCATGTAGATCTCCGGGATCACGGAGGGCCCGGTGCGTTCGAAGGGTACGTGGGTGAAGGAGCGGCGGCGCAGCTCCATCGAGCGCCGGTTGAAGACGGACCGCAGGTCGAGGGCGCTGGTGCCGAGCCCGGACGGCATGAAGGGAAGGGTGACCGGGCCGGTCGCCCTGGCCTCCTTGTTCATGTAGCGGCTGGAGACCATGTGCCACTCGTGGCCGCCGGACTGCCAGTCCTGAAGGCCCTTGGTGTACGCGAGGACGGCCGCGATCTCCGCGGGGTCCAGCGCGAAGTCGATGAAGAGCTGGGGGAGTTCGCACAGAGCGGTCTGCTCGAACTGCTGGAGGCGGGAGGTCAGCAGGTCGTTGGACGCCTCCGCGGCCTCCTGGGTGGTGCAGCCGAGGAACGTCTCCAGGACCAGGACGGCGTTGGAGAGTTCACCCTCGTCGGTGACCTCCCGCTCGTAGGAGAAGAGGTCGTTCCTGATGTGGACCGCGTCCGAGAACGCGTCCCGCAGTACGCCGAGCGGGCGCGAGTGCGCGACGCGCGCCGGGACCTCGGCGGCGACGTACTCGACCAGGCCGGCCGACCAGGGGGCGCCGCCCACCTTGCGGCGCATCTCGATGTATTCGAGGGGGTTGGCCACCCGCCCGATGTCGATGTTGGCGAGCTCCCACATCGACTCGTCGAGGAGGTTCTTCGTGGACGAGGAGAACCGTTCCCGCCAGTCCGCGGACATGGAGGGAACGGTTCGCCGCCACAGGTCGGCGAGACCGGCCTCCACGGGGTTGGTGGGCTCGGGGAAGCCGCGGGCCAGGTCCATCGGCATGAAGGCGGCCAGCCGGTCGAGGTAGGCCTTGGCGCCGTCGCGGTCCTGGGAGCGCTTGAAGGTCTCCAGGAAGTGGTCGTCGAAGAAGAACACCCACACGTACCAGTCGGTGACCAGCGACAACGCCTCGGCGTCGCAGTCTGGGTGGGTGTACGAGCAGAGCAGCGCGTAGTCGTGCGAGTCGAGGTCGCTCTCCTCCCAGACGCCGGAACCCTCCAGCATCGCGAAGTCGCGCGCCCATTGCTTGCTGTGGGTCCTCGCCTCCTCCAGGTGGGGGTTCAGTCGCGCCGGATACGGCACGTAGAAGTCCGGCAGTTGGAACGGCTGCGTCACGGCGGGATAGGCCCTTCGTCGAAGGTGCGGGGGCCGGCGGCCCGGCCCCCGCAAGATCAGCAGTGCCCTACCCGTGGTGTCAGCGGGATAAGGAGGAGTTCACCGCATCAGGTGATGGGGGTGTCGGTCGGTGACGCGCCGCCCTGGCGGGGGATGGGGGAGGAGCCGGACCGTCGGGGCTGGGGCTCCACCCTGGGCCGGGAGTGCTGGGCGAACTGCTCCGCCTGCATCCGGAACATCGACGCGTACCGGCCGCCGAGCGCCATCAGCTCGTCGTGGCCGCCCTGTTCGACGAGCCGCCCCTCGTGCAGCACGTAGATGACGTCGGCGAACCGTACGCCGGACATCCGGTGCGTGACGAGGACGACGGCGCGCTGCGGTCCGGCGAGCCCCCGGATGCTGTCGAAGGCGGCGATCTCCGCCTCCGGGTCCAGCGCCGAGGTGGGCTCGTCGACGACGATGACCCGCGCGTCCCGGTAGCGCGTCCGGGCCAGTCCGAACTTCTGCCACTGACCCCCGGAGAGCTCCGATGCGCCCCTGAACACCCGGGCCAGCAGGGTCTCGTAGCCGTTCGGGAGCTTCTCGACCACGCGGTCGGCCCCCGCGTAGCGGGCCGCGGCGACCACGTCCGCCGCCCGCTCCACCGCCTCCCCGGGGCCGTCCTCCCCGGGGCCGTCCTCCCCGGGCTCGTCCTCCCCGGGCCGGCCGATGGTGATGTTGGTGCGGGCGGTCACCGGCCACCGCTCGAAGTCCTGGGTGAGGAGCGCGACCCGGTCGAAGACCTGCTCCCGGTCGGCGCCCCGTACCTCGACCCCGTCCCAGGTCAGCGAGCCGGAGTCGGGCAGGTGCAGGCCGGCGAGCAGTTTGACCAGGGTGCTCTTGCCGGAGCCGTTCTCACCGACCAGCGCGACGACCTTGCCCGCCTCGATGGTGAGGGAGACCCCGTCGAGCGCGGGCTCCTCGCGGTCCGGGTAGCTGAAGCCGACGTCCTCCAGCCGTACCGCTCCCAGCCGCTCCGGCAGCGGAAGCCCGCCGCGCGGGATGGCCCGCCGCCCGGCCTCGGCGACGAACCGTTCCAGGTCCCGTACATAGAGGGACTCCTCGTGCAGGGTGTTGGTGGTGGCCACCAGCGCGCCGAGGCTCGCCGACCCCGCACGTACCGCGATCACGGCGGTGCCGGCGACGGCGAGGTCCATCCGGCCGGTGACGATGAGTGCCACCATCGCCCCGTACGTGATCAGCGCCGCCGCGCCGGAGAGCGCGGCGGCGAGCAGCTCGGTGGCGGCCTTGTCCTTGGCCAGGCGGGTGGCCTCGGTCTCGGCGACCTCGGCCATGTTGCGGTAGTGGCCCAGCAGGTACCGGCCGACGCCGTGCACCCGTACCTCCGGGGCCGACGTACGGGAGATCAGCAGCTGGCCGATGAGCCGGGCGGCCCGTACGTGCTCGACCCACGTGATGACGGACAGATAGCGGCGCTGCGCCACGCGCATCGCGCCCCAGCCGCGCGGGGCGGCGATCAGCAGCAGCATGGGCAGCAGCAGCGGGTGCAGCACGGTCAGGACACCGGCGGTGGCGACGAGGGAGATGATCCCGCCGAGGGTGGCCACGCAGGCGCCGACGGTACGGCGGGCCGAGGGCGGCCCCCACTGGGCGCTGTCCAGCAGCCGCCGGAACTCCCCGTCCTCGATGGCTTCGAGCTCCACCTCGACGGCGGCCTTCAAGTACTGCTCGTACGCGGCCCGTTCGATCTTCGGCTCCAGCCGTCCGGCGGCCGCGGTGGACCGGGAGGCCAGTACGGCGCCCAGTACGGCCACCAGCGCGCCGGCGGCCAGGGAGGGCATCGCGGCGTGCAGCCGCTCGGCGGGACTGCCCGCGCCGAGCAGCGTACGGAGCACCTCGCTCAGGACGAGCAGCCCGACGGCGGAGGTGACCCCCTGCCCGGCCTCGGAGGCGGCGACGGTGAGCAGCGCCGGCCGGTCGGTGTCCCAGGCCAGGCGCAGGGTCCCGGCGACCATGCGGGGCATGGTGCGCAGGGTGGACAGGAGCCGCCCTTCGAGGCGGGCGTAGTCGTGGTGGGACCAGCCGGCGTCGTAGCGCAGGGGCCCGCCGAAGAGCCGCCGCTCACTCGCCGAGACGGCGGGCTGGAGGGGCGTGGGCCGCTTGAGGAGCCTCATGCGCGGCCACCGCCGCCCGGTGCCGGGTCGAACACCACATGAACGTGCACGGATCGCAAGATTCCTCCCAAGGCGCTGCGGCTGCGAACTGACGCCGGAAGAACGTGGCTGCTCAGAGCGGCGTCACGGCCCGCGGGGAACGAACGCCCGCACACAGTTGCGACGCCGGCCCGGACCCCAAGGGCGGCGCGGTCATCGGACGTTCGAATCACCCGCAGGTGTCGGTGCCCCCTTCCGAGGGATTGCGCCCGCCCCTGCCGACCGAAAGCCGAGAGGCCGCCCTCCCGAGGTGGGAAGACGGCCTCCGTACGGTGGTGCAGGCGTTACGGGACAGGAACGGGAAGCGACGCGTGCCGAGGATCCCACGTGTTGCTTTGGTGGTTGGGGAAGACCAGCAGCGAGGTGTGCCCCTTCGGGCCCTGGCTGAGGACGACGCCTCCGGCATCGGTGGCCATCGCCGCGGAGAGCCACCGCCGGCCAACTTGCTTTGCGCCGCGGCCGAACTGACCGGCTTCGGCGGGTGGATCCGGGTCTCGCGGTCTCCTGCCTGAGGGTGCATTGCAGTTCGGACGTCCGGCGGTCCGGTCCGGTCCGGGGGCCTGTGCCGTCGCCCCTGATGCCTGGCCGGAGGCGATCGAGGCGGTGGGTGCCGGTCGAGGGGGAGGGGGATCGCCTGTCGGTGCTCGGCGGGCGCGGGGTCGTCGGCGGGTGGTGCGGGCGGTCTCGTAGGGTTCGGGGGTGAATCGAGACAACTCAGTTGAAGCCGGCGCCGGTCGCGGCGGCGAGAGTGCCGAGGAACTGCTGCGCGGCGTGCGTGCGCGGCTGTTGCCCGTCGGGATGGTGACCCCGCAGGTCGCCGGTGGTATGCGGTACGCCCGGGTCGTGGCCGACGAGCTGGTCTTCGCCTACGCCTTCGACGGGCCCACCAGCGTGCGCACCCTCACCGACGGCGACGTGGAGCGCGTCGGGGCCGAGGCTCTGGGGCAGGCGGCGCGGTCCAACCTGATGCGCGAGCCCGTCACGTACGAGGAGATTGCCCTGGAGGGGCGGGCCACGCTGCACTCCGTCTTCGGCGACTCGCACTTCGTCGCCTCCAAGGCGCTGTACCTGGGGGAACTGGCGCGGCAGGTCACCGGTGAGTCGCTGCCGTCCGCCGGCGCCCTCGTCGTCGTCCCCACCCGGCATCTGCTGGCCTTCCATCCGATAGCCGACGGCTCGGTGGTGGACGCCCTCAACGACCTGGCCGCCTACGCCCTCGGCGCCTACGAGGACGGGCCCGGGCCGCTCTCGCCGCGCGTGTACTGGTGGCATCGGGGCGGCCTCACGTCGCTCACCGTCGTCGACGAGGGCTCCCGCACGCTGTCCCTGCGGCCGCCGCAGCAGCTGCTCGGCCTGATGAAGGGGCTGATCCGCCTCGACCGCGCCGGCCGGCTCGCGACCCGGAGTGCGGACCCGGCGGTCCTGGATCCCGGCACCCTCACCCGTACGACCGTCGAGTCCGTGGCCCGACACCCGGGCGACCCGGCGGGGCTGGGCGACGCCTTCGCCTCCGCCCTCGCGCTCGCCCACGTCCGCTGCACCGCCGACCCCCGCGCCGGCGACGTCGTCACGTGGGACGCGTGGGAGACGGCCGTGCGGCTCGGCTCCGCGCTGTTCAGCGGCTCCGGTCCGGAGCAGTGGTACCTGGGCGAGGGGAACGCCCTCCAGCTGCCCGCCACGCCCGCGGCGCCGCCCGCGGACGCCCGCGTTTGGCTCGACGCGTTCTACGCCGCGCTCGTGTGCCGTGCGCACGACCGGGTCGCCCGGCTGTGCCGGGTCCCGCTGGAGGCGCTGCGGCAGGACGACACCGTCGACGCGTACGTCCTGCACTGGATCGACACCCTGCAGACCTACTTCTCCGAGGGCGGCCCCGCCGACGCCGTCGTGGAGAAACTGCTCGCCACCATGCAGTCGTCCCTGCCCGAGATGCTGACCCACGCGCCGGACGAGTTCGTGAACCGTGTCGACTTCCAGCCGGTGTCGCTCTTCCACCGCCTCTTCACGCGGGAGCACGAGGCTTTCGGCGAGTCGCTCGCAGAAGCCCTCTCCGAACACGGCGGCTACTGGGGGGAGTCCGAGGCGCCCCGCGCCCGGGTGGCGCTCGGCGTGCTCGCCATGGCCTGCCTCGCCCACGACCAGGGCTTCCCGATCGACCCGGAGCGGCTGCCGTACCTGCCCCGGTACCTGGTCGACGGCAAGAGGATCGAGCACATCTCCTGACACGCCGACGGCGTGCCGCAGTGCGGGGTGATTGTCGGATTGGGTTAGGTTTGCCCGCGTATGTGGTGCCGATGTTCCCGGAGGGACACTCATGGCGATCGATCTGGACAAGGTGCTCGACAAGGCGTGGGCCGACAAGCCGCTGGCCGATGTGCTCGCCGCGCCGGTGGCCGCGCTCAAGGGCGTCAGCGAGAAGGACGGCGAACTGCTCCACGAGGCGTTCGGCGTCAAGACCGTAGCCGACTTCGGGCAGCTGAAGTACGTGCGCTGGGCGCAGGCCCTCGTCGCGCTGAACCAGACCGTCAAGGCGTAGCCGGCCGGCGGTGCGCGTACTCGGGGTACGCGGATCCGACGGCGGGAAGGCCGTCCTGCGCACCCGCTGACGGGGTGGGCAGGGCGGCCTTCGTCGTACGGGCCCGCGCGCGGCGGACCTACTCCGCCTCACCCTCCAGGTTGCCCTCGGTGTCCAGGTACACCTGGCGCAGCGCTTCGAGGATCCGGGCGTCCGGCTTCTCCCACATGCCGCGCGACTCCGCTTCGAGGAGGCGCTCCGCGATGCCGTGCAGGGCCCACGGGTTGGCCTCCTCCAGGAACGCGCGGTTGACCGGGTCCAGGACGTACGCCTCGGTCAGCTTGTCGTACATCCAGTCCGCGACCACGCCCGTCGTGGCGTCGTAGCCGAAGAGGTAGTCCACCGTGGCCGCGAGCTCGAAGGCGCCCTTGTAGCCGTGCCGGCGCATCGCCTCGATCCACTTCGGGTTCACCACGCGGGCGCGGAACACCCGTGAGGTCTCCTCGACCAGGGTGCGGGTCTTGACCGTCTCCGGGCGGGTGGAGTCGCCGATGTACGCCTCCGGGGCCGTGCCGCGCAGCGCGCGGACCGTGGCCACCATGCCGCCGTGGTACTGGAAGTAGTCGTCCGAGTCCGCGATGTCGTGCTCGCGGGTGTCGGTGTTCTTCGCCGCGACCGTGATCCGCTTGTAGGCCGTCTCCATCTCGTCCCGGGCAGGGCGTCCTTCGAGGCCGCGGCCGTAGGCGTAGCCGCCCCACACCGTGTAGACCTCCGCGAGGTCGGCGTCCGTACGCCAGTCGCGGGAGTCGATCAGCTGGAGGATGCCCGCCCCGTACGTACCCGGGCGCGAGCCGAAGATACGGGTCGTCGCGCGGCGCTCGTCACCGTGCAGGGCCAGGTCCGCCTGGGCGTGCGCGCGTACGTGGTTCTCGGACTCCGGCTCCTCCAGCGAGGCCGCCAGCCGCACCGCGTCGTCCAGCAGGCCGATCACGTGCGGGAACGCGTCGCGGAAGAAGCCCGAGATGCGCAGCGTCACGTCGATGCGCGGCCGGCCCAGCTCCCCGAGCGGGATCGGCTCCAGTCCGGTCACGCGGCGCGAGGCCTCGTCCCAGACCGGGCGGATGCCGAGCAGCGCGAGAGCCTCGGCGACGTCGTCGCCCGCCGTGCGCATCGCGCTCGTACCCCACAGGGACAGGCCGACCGAGGCCGGCCACTCGCCGTTGTCGGTGCGGTAGCGCGTGAGCAGGGAGTCGGCCAGGGCCTGGCCCGTCTCCCAGGCGAGGCGGGACGGAACGGCCTTGGGGTCGACCGAGTAGAAGTTGCGGCCCGTCGGCAGGACGTTCACCAGCCCGCGCAGCGGCGAGCCCGAGGGGCCGGCCGGGACGAACCGGCCGTCCAGGGCCGCGACCACGTGGGCGATCTCGTCCGTGGTGCCCGCCAGACGCGGCACGACCTCGTGCGCGGCGAAGGTCAGGACCGCCGCCACCTCCGGGGAGTGGTCCGCGGCGACCGCGGCGACCGCGGAAGGGTCCCAGTTCGCGTCCTCCATCGCCTGCACCAGGGAGCGGGCCGTCTCCTCGACGGCGTCCGCCGAGGTACGGGTGGCCGCGGACTCGTCCAGGCCGAGCGCCTCGCGCAGACCCGGAAGGGCCGCGGTGCCGCCCCAGATCTGCCGGGCGCGCAGGATGGCGAGGACCAGGTTGACCCGGGCCTCACCCGTCGGCGCGCCGCCCAGGACGTGCAGGCCGTCGCGGATCTGGGCGTCCTTGACCTCGCACAGCCAGCCGTCGACGTGCAGCAGGAAGTCGTCGAAGCCGTCGTCGTCCGGACGCTCCTCCAGCCCCAGGTCGTGGTCGAGCTTCGCCGCCTGGATCAGCGTCCAGATCTGCGCGCGGATGGCCGGCAGCTTCGCCGGGTCCATCGCGGAGATCTGGGCGTACTCGTCCAGGTGCTGCTCCAGCCGGGCGATGTCGCCGTACGACTCCGCGCGCGCCATCGGCGGCACCAGGTGGTCGACCAGCGTGGCGTGCACGCGGCGCTTGGCCTGTGTGCCCTCGCCCGGGTCGTTGACCAGGAACGGGTAGACCAGGGGCAGGTCGCCGAGGGCGGCGTCCGGGGCGCAGGCCGCGGACAGGCCCGCGTTCTTGCCGGGCAGCCACTCAAGGTTCCCGTGCTTGCCCAGGTGGATCATCGCGTCGGCGCCGAAGCCGCCGTCCTGCGCGCGCGCCTGGATCCAGCGGTACGCGGCCAGGTAGTGGTGCGAGGGCGGCAGATCGGGGTCGTGGTAGATCGCGATCGGGTTCTCGCCGAAGCCGCGCGGCGGCTGGATGAGGATGAGGAGGTTCCCGCGGCGCAGGGCGGCGAGGACGATGTCGCCCTCCGGGTTCGCGGAACGGTCCACGAACATGCTGCCCGGGGCCTCGCCCCAGTGCTCCTCGACACTCTCGCGAAGCTCGGCCGGGAGCTCGGCGAACCAGCGCTTGTAGTCGGCGGCGGGGATGCGGACCGGGTTGCGGGCCAGCTGCTCCTCGGTGAGCCAGTCCTGGTCGTGGCCGCCGGCCTCGATCAGGGCGCGGATCAGCTCGTCCCCGTCACCCGAGACCAGACCGGGGATCTCGGGGACCGGGCCGAAGTCGTAGCCCTCGGCGATCAGGGTGCGCAGCAGCTCCACCGCGCTGGCCGGGGTGTCCAGGCCGACGGCGTTGCCGATGCGGGAGTGCTTGGTCGGGTATGCCGAGAGGACGAGGGCGATCCTCTTGTCGCGGCGCTCGATGTGACGCAGCCGGGCGTGGCGTACGGCGATGCCCGCGACCCGGGAGGCCCGCTCGGGGTCGGCGACGTAGGCGGGCAGGCCGTCCTCGTCGAACTCCTTGAAGGAGAACGGGACGGTGATCAGGCGGCCGTCGAACTCCGGCACGGCGACCTGCGTCGCGGCGTCCAGCGGCGAGAGGCCCTCGTCGTTCTCCTCCCAGGCGGAGCGGGATCCGGTCAGGCACAGGGCCTGGAGGATCGGCACGCCGAGCGCGGCGAGCGCGCCCGCGTCCCAGGACTCGTCGTCCCCGCCCGCCGAGGCGGTGGCGGGCTTGGTGCCGCCGGCCGCGAGGACGGTGGTGACGACCGCGTCCGCGGACCCCAGGGCCTCGACGAGCGCCGGCTCCGGGCTGCGCAGGGAGGAGACGTAGAGGGGGACCGGCCGGGCGCCGTGGGCCTCGATGGCCTCGCAGAGGGTGTGCACGAAGCCGGTGTTGCCGCTCATCTGGTGGGCGCGGTAGTAGAGCACGGCGACCTCGGGGCCGTCCGTGCGCTGCGCGGTGCGCTCCAGGGGCCCCCAGGTGGGGGCGGCGGCGGGCGGCTCGAAGCCGTGACCGGTGAGCAGGACGGTGTCGGAGAGGAACCGGGCCAGCTGTTCGAGGTTGGCCGGGCCGCCGTGCGCGAGGTAGGCGTGCGCCTCGGCCGCGATGCCGATCGGGACCGTGGAGGCCTCCATCAGCTGGGCGTCCGGGGCCTGTTCGCCCGTCAGGACCACGACCGGGCGGGTCTGGCCGGGGGCCAGCAGCAGGTCCAGGCCGTCCGGCCAGGCGCGCAGGCCGCCGAGGAGGCGTACGACGACCAGGTCGGCCCCGTCGAGCAGGCCGGGGAGGTCGTCGAGGGGAAGGCGGGAGGGGTTGGCGAACCGGTACGGGACGGGGGCGTCCGCCGTGTTCGCTGCGCGAGCGCTGAGCAGATCGGTGTCGGACGTCGACAGCAGCAGGATCATGCGGCGGCAGGCCTTCCTCGGGGTTTCCGCGCCCCGGGCAGTGAGGACAGCGGGAGTTCCTGACTCACCCGGCCGTATGGCTCTGCCGGGTTCACAGTGGCGGGACCGCGCCGGAATCGCACCGGGCTTCCTCCCATGTCGCCGTCCTCGGCGACGGCGGACCGTATGGGCCGCCGGAAGGTCATCTTAGGGGCGGGTGGTTCCCGTCCCGGTGGGCGGGGCGGGTGGTCGGGTGCGGTGGCCCTGCGGGGGCTCTGCCGGTTGGGTGGGGTGGTCGGGTCGGGTGCTGTCCGTTGTGGGGGTTCTGCCGGTGGCTTCGCCGCTGGGGCGGGTGTATCGGGTGCGGCGCCGTTGCGGGGGCTCTGCCCCCGAACCCCCGCGCCTGAAACGCCGGCGGGGCCGGGATTTCCGGCGGCGCCGGGAGCGCGCCGGGTGACGGAGCGTGGCGGTGGACACAGTTCCGGGGAGCGCAATCGTGGGTATGCTCGCCGCCATGCCCCAGCCCCCCTCCGCCGTATCGCGGGACGAACCCGTCATACGGGACCGCGGTGACGCCTGCCCCGGCGCGCTCCGGCTGCACGCGGCGGACGACGGGCACCTCGCGCGCGTCCGGATCCCCGGCGGGGCGCTGACCGCCCGCCAGGCCTCGCTCCTGGCGTCGGCCGCCGACCGGTTCGGCGACGGGCACCTGGAACTCACCTCCCGCGGCAACGTCCAGCTGCGCGGCCTCGCCGACGGCTGCGGCGCCGGCCTCGCGGAGCTGCTCGACGCCGCCGGGCTGCTGCCCGCGCCCGCCCACGAACGCGTACGCAACATCGTGGCCACGCCGACCTCGCAGGACGTACTGCCCTGGGTGCGCGAACTGGACCGGCTGCTGTGCGCCGACACCCGCGTCACCGCGCTGTCCGGCCGCTTCCTCTTCGCCCTCGACGACGGCCGCGGCGACGTGGCCGCCCTGGAACCCGACGTCACCGTGCTCGGGCAGCCCGGCGGACGGGCCCTGGTGCGCCTCGGCGCCGCCGCAGGCGCGGTGGCCGTCGCCGCGGCGGACGCCCCGCGGGCCGCGCTGCTCGCCGCCGCGTACTTCCTCGACGCCGTCGACGCGGCCGGCACCCGCCCCTGGCGGGTCGCCGAACTCCCCGCCCGACACGCCCTGGACGACGGGCAGTTCGCGGCCCGGCTGGCCGCCGCCGGCATCGGCGCGGTACGCGTGCCGACGGTGGACTGGCCGTACTGCGCCCCGCCCGTGCCCGGCCCGCACGACCCCCTGTGCGTGATGCCCCCGTTCGGCCGGCTGAGCACCGGCCAGTGGAGGGTCCTCGTCCAGGCGGCCGAGCACGGCGACGGGTTGCGGATCACCCCGTGGCGCACGATCGTCCTTCCGGGCGCCTCTGCCCCGGCCGCCCTGCCGGCCGACGCGGGGCTCGTCGTCTCCCCGGACAGCCCCTGGCTGTCCGTCACCGCCTGCACCGGGCGCCCCGGTTGCGCCAAATCCCTCGCGGACGTACGCGCCGACGCGCGCGCCCTGGTGGAGCGGGCGCGGGGGCCGCTGCCCGTGCACTGGTCCGGCTGCGAGCGCCGCTGCGGCCACCCGCGGGGCACGCAGTGGGTGGACGCGCTCGCCACCGCGGACGGGTACCGGCTCTCCGTACAGGGGCGCACCCTGCCGCACCGGCCAGACCTGGCGGCCGCCCTCACGGCCGCACGCGAGAACACCTCATCACCCCAGAGTCCGAAGACGCAGTGAAGAAATGAGCGAGTACACCGTGTTTGAGTACGAGAAGGACGGCGCCGCGATCTACCGCCAGTCCTTTGCCACGATCCGCGCCGAGGCGGACCTCTCCGGGCTGCCCGCCTCGGTCGCCCAGGTCGCGGTGCGCATGATTCACGCCTGCGGGATGACCGACCTCCCGCAGGACCTGGGGTACACCCCCGAGGTGGTGCTGCGCGCCCGCGCCGCACTGGAAGCGGGCGCGCCGATCCTGTGCGACGTCCAGATGGTCGCCAGCGGCGTCACCCGCAAGCGGCTGCCCGCCGACAACGACGTGGTCTGCACGCTCTCCGACCCGGCGGTCCCGGACCTCGCCGCGAAGATGGGCACCACCCGCAGCGCCGCCGCCCTCGAAGTGTGGCGCGACCGAGGCCTGTTGGAGGGTTCGGTGGTCGCCGTCGGCAACGCGCCGACCGCCCTGTTCCGGCTGCTGGAGATGATCGAGGAAGGCGCCCCGCGGCCCGCCGCCGTCATCGGGGTGCCCGTCGGCTTCATCGGCGCCGCCGAGTCCAAGGACGCCCTCGCCGCCCACCCCTTGGGCCTCGACCACCTCGTCGTACGCGGCCGCCGTGGCGGCAGCGCCATCGCCGCGGCCGCCCTCAACGCCATCGCGAGCGTGGCCGAATGAGCGACGCGCAGCCCAAGGGCCGCCTCTACGGCGTCGGGCTCGGCCCCGGCGACCCGAACCTGATGACCCTGCGAGCCGTCGAAGCGATCGGCGAGGCGGACGTCGTCGCCTACCACAGCGCCCGCCACGGCCGGTCCATCGCCCGCTCGATCGCCGCGAAGCACCTGCGCGAGAGCCACATCGAGGAGCCGCTGGTCTACCCGGTCACCACCGAGACCACCGACCACCCCGGCGGCTACCAGGGCGCCATGGAGGAGTTCTACGAGGAGGCCGCCGCCCGGCTGGCCGCCCACCTGGACGCCGGCCGGACCGTCGCCGTGCTCGCGGAGGGCGACCCGCTCTTCTACAGCTCGTACATGCACATGCACAAGCGGCTCGCGGACCGCTACGCCACCGAGGTCATCCCCGGGGTCACCTCGGTCAGCGCCGCCGCCGCCCGGCTGGGCACCCCGCTCGTGGAGGGCGAGGAGGTCCTGACCATCCTCCCCGGCACGCTGCCGCAGGAGGAGCTGACCGCCCGCCTCGCCGCCACCGACTCGGCGGTCGTGATGAAGCTCGGCCGGACCTTCCCCGCCGTGCTCGGCGCGATGGAGAACAGCGGCCGGCTCGCCGAGGCCCGCTACGTCGAGCGCGCCACGATGGAGGGCGAGCGCACCGGCGTCCTCGCCGACACCGACCCCGGCAGCGTGCCGTACTTCGCCGTCGCCGTGGTGCCCAGCCGGATCGGCAACCCGGGCAGCGTGCCGTCCGGCCCCGGCGAGGTCGTCGTCGTCGGCACCGGCCCGGCCGGCCCGCTGTGGCTCACCCCGCAGACCCGGCGCGCCCTCGCGGACGCCGAGGTGCTCGTCGGATACACCACGTACCTGGACCGGGTGCCCGTCAAGCCGGGCCAGGTCCGGCACGGCTCCGACAACAAGGTGGAGTCGGAGCGCGCCGAGTTCGCCCTCGACCTCGCCCGCCGCGGCCAGCGGGTGGCCGTGGTCTCCGGCGGCGACCCGGGCGTCTTCGCCATGGCCACGGCGGTCCTGGAGGTCGCCGGGCAGGCGGAGTACAAGGACGTGCCCGTACGGGTCCTGCCGGGAGTGACCGCGGCCAACGCGGCCGCCGCCGCGGCCGGCGCCCCGCTCGGCCACGACTACGCGACGATCTCGCTGTCCGACCGGCTCAAGCCGTGGGAGGTCATCGCGGAGCGGCTGCGCGCGGCCGCCGCGGCCGACCTGGTGCTCGCCCTCTACAACCCCGGCTCCCGCAGCCGGACCTGGCAGGTGGCGCAGGCCCGCGAGCTGCTGCTGGAACTGCGCTCGCCGCAGACCCCGGTGGTCGTCGCCCGCGACGTGGGCGGCCCGGAGCAGTCGGTGCGGATCGTCACGCTCGCCGAACTGGAGCCGTCCGAGGTCGACATGCGCACGATCCTGCTGGTCGGCTCCTCGCAGACGCAGATCACCGAACGGGCCGACGGCTCGCGGATCACCTGGACGCCGCGCCGCTACCCGTGACCTGGCGGGTGTGACGTGATCGGCGTCGGGCCCGGGGTGGTTCCCACCACCCCGGGTCCGCCGTCCTCACGCGTGCTGCCGCAGCCAGTCCAGGGCCGCGGCCACCGAATCCGCCCGCGTGACGCCCTGCGGTACCGGGGGGCGGCGTACGACGAGGACCGGGACGCCCGCCTCGCGGGCGGCCGTCAGCTTGGGGGCGGTCGCAGAGCCGCCGCTGTCCTTCGTCACCAGGACGTCGATCCGGTGCCGGGCCAGCAGTTCCCGCTCGTCGTCGAGGGTGAACGGGCCCCGGTCCAGCAGGACTTCGAGGCGTGCGGGGACAGGCCCGGCCGGGGGGTCCACCGAACGCACCAGGAACCACAGGCCGTCGAGGTCCGCGAAGGTGTGCAGGCCCATCCGGCCGGTGGTCAGGAACACCCTGCTGCCGAGGTCCGGCAGCAGGGCGGCGGCCCCGGCGAGGGAGTCCGCGAACGTCCACGCGTCGCCCGGGCCGGGCTCCCAGCCGGGGCGGCGCAGCGCCAGCAGCGGTACGCCCGAAAGCGCCGCCGCCCCGGCCGCGTTGAAGCTCATGCGCTCCGCGAAGGGGTGGGTGGCGTCGATCACGCGGGTGACCCCGTGCGCGCCGATCCAGGCCGCCAGCCCGCCCGGCCCGCCGAAGCCGCCGACGCGCGTCCCGCCCGGCGGGAGCACGGGCGCGGCGACCCGGCCCGCCAGCGAGGTCGTCACCCGGTACGAGGACTCCCGCGCCAGCGCCTCCGCCAGGCGGCGGGCCTCGGTGGTGCCGCCCAGGATCAGGACGTGGCCGCCGGTACCCGCAGGGGCCGGTTCAGCAGGCATGCCGGTCGCGCTCGGGGGAGTACAGGTGGCTGTCGCGGAACTGCTCCGCGCCCAGGGTGCGGCCCACCACGATGACGGCGGTGCGGACCAGGCCCGCCTCCTTCACCTGGCCGGCGATGTCGGCCAGGGTGCCGCGCAGGATCAGCTCGTCGGGGCGGCTGGCCATCGCCACCACCGCCACCGGGCACTCGGCCCCGTAGTGCGGCAGCAGCTCCTCGACCACCCGGTCCACGTAGCGGGTGGCCAGGTGCAGGACGAGCAGCGCGCCGCTGCGGCCCAGGGTGGCCAGGTCCTCGCCGGGCGGCATCGGGGTCGCCTGCTGGGCGATCCGGGTGAGGATCACGGTCTGCCCGACGGTGGGCACCGTCAGCTCCCGCTTGAGGGCGGCGGCCGCGGCGGCGAAGGCCGGCACGCCCGGGACGACCTCGTAGGGGATGCCGGCCGCGTCCAGCCGCCGCATCTGTTCGGCGACGGCGCTGAAGATCGACGGGTCGCCCGAGTGCAGCCGCGCCACGTCCTGGCCCGCCTCGTGGGCCCGTACGCACTCGGCGACGATCTCGTCCAGGTTCAGCTGCGAGGTGTCGACGAGGCGGGCGTCCCGCGGGCACTCGGCGAGCAGGTCGCGCGGCACGAGGCTGCCCGCGTACAGGCAGACCGGGGCGGCGGCGAGGGTCCGGGCACCGCGCACCGTGATCAGGTCGGCGGCGCCGGGGCCCGCACCGATGAAGTACACGGTCATGTCTGATCCTTCTCCTTGGTGTGCGTGTCCGTGTGCGTGTGCGTGTCCGTGGCCGTGGCCGTGTCGGTGTCCGTGTGCGTGGCCGTGTCGGTGTCCGGCTGCTTCGTCACCGACCACTGGGTGACCGGCATGGCCTGCCGCCAGCCCGTGAAACCGCCGACCGGCGCGGCGTGCGCGACGGCCAGTTTCACCAGATCGCCGCCGTGGCGCCGGTAGCGGTCGGTGAGGACCGCCTCCGACTCCAGGGTGACGGTGTTGACCACCAGCCGGCCGCCGGGGGCCAGCGCGGCCCAGGCCGCGTCCAGCAGGCCCGGCGCGGTCAGCCCGCCGCCGATGAACACCGCGTCGGGGGCCGGGAGCCCGGCGAGCGCCTCCGGCGCAGCCCCGACGACCACGCGCAGGCCGGGTACGCCGAGCGCGGCCGCGTTACGGGTGATCCGCGCGGCCCGTTCCGGGACGCGCTCCACGGCCACCGCCCGGCAGGAGGGGTGCGTACGCATCCACTCGATGCCGATGGAGCCGGAGCCGCCGCCGATGTCCCACAGCAGCTCGCCGGGGGCCGGGGCGAGCGCGCACAGGGTCGCGGCGCGGACGTGGCGCTTGGTGAGCTGGCCGTCGTGCTCGTAGGCGGCGTCCGGCAGGCCGGGGGTGGCGCCGAGGCGCGGCGCCTGGTGGGCCGGGTCCCGGCGGCAGTCGAGGGCCACCACGTTCAGGGGGTCGCCGGGCGCGTGGTCCCAGCTGCCGGCCGTGCCTTCGTACGCGTCCTCGTGCTCGGAGCCGAGCTGTTCCAGGACCCGCATCCGGCTCGGGCCGAAACCCCGCTCACGGAGCAGAGCGGCGATCTCGCCCGGGGACCCGGCGCCGGCGCTGAGCACGAGCACCCGGCGCCCGTCGTACAGCGCGGCGGCGAGACGGGCGACCGGGCGGCCCACCACGGTGACCACCTCGGTGTCCTCCACCGGCCAGCCCAGGCGGGCGCAGGCGTAGGAGACGGACGAGGGGTGCGGGCGGACCAGCAGGAACCGCGGCCCGAGCTCCTCGGCGAGGGCGCGGCCGATCCCGTAGAACATCGGATCGCCGCTGGCCAGCACCGCGACCCGGCGCCCGGCGTGCTCGGCCATCAGCTTCGGCACGGCCGGCCGCAGCGGACTCGGCCATGCCACCCGCTGCCCGGGGCACTCGGCGGCGGGCAGCAGGTCCAGCTGGCGCGGCCCGCCGATGAGGACCTCCGCCGAGGACAGCGACGACCGCGCGGCGGCGGTGAGCCCGGCCCACCCGTCGGCGCCGAGGCCGACGACCGTCACGGGTATGGGGGGCGGTGCGGAACTCACTGCGCTGTACCTCGGGGGGCGGGAAGGGGAAAGACGGTGGACCCGCAGCCTACTGGCCTGCGGCTGCGGTATCCCCGCCCACCCTCGCGAACCCGCGAGGGGCGCTGGCCTACCCTCGGTGACTTTCGCGGGAGAACGGCTCCGGGCCGCCTCCGAGGAGCTGACGGGGCCCCCACCAGGCGCCGGGTGAGTCAGACGGGCGGCGTCAGATCGCTCTCGCTGACGGTGTACGCCAGCGGGGGATAGCCGAAGTCCGTCTCCTCGTTCTCGCGGCGCCGCAGCCGGTAGAACTCGCGTGCCTGCTCATCGTCGGCCGCCATGAGGCGGGCCCCCTGGGGGAGATACGCGTGGCCGTCGTGGAATCGGACGAAGGTCTTCGACGTTCGCAACGTCACACCCAGCCAGGGGTTGTCCGCCGCCCTGGCGGACGGGTCCAACACGATTCTGTGCCGGAGCCGCCGATTCGAGCCGACGGAGAACGCGACGACGCTGTGGTGGGCGAGAGGAACCTCGGCCTTCTCACCCGCCGACCCCTTCGATTCGAAGATCAGCTTCCGCGACGGGCTCGCTTCGGGGTGCTGGTAACAGGAGAAGACGGCGATGTACGACTCGTCGGCCAGATCGAGGGCCTGGTCGCAATGAGCGCCCATGGTGGCGTAGGCGTTCGTGTAGCGCTCGATGAGAGCGTTGTTGAAGCCGACCGGGAGCGCCGCACGCTCCTGGACGCGCCGCGCCAGCCGCTCGTACACCGCCCGGAAACGCTGCGCCGGGCTGCCGTAGCGAGTGGTGGTGCGTACCAGAGGCACGCCACCCGCCTCGTCGACCCTGACGAGCGTGGCGCCTCGCCGGCCTTTGCCCAGGTCCTCCCAGCGGACCGACGCCGACAGCTCCGCGAAGAGGTCCTCATCGGTGGGCACATCGAACGAGAGGATCTCATCCGAGATCGTGGATTGTGGGGGCAAGATAATCTCCCGTGTTCATGCTGAAGGGGAACCGGTCGCCGTAGTCGATGAAGGACGAGGTCCTGTTCTCCTCGGCGTACAGTCGGCGCAGCTCGTCCATGCCCGCCGGTGTGGGCTGCTCCAGCCGAGCCAGGCCTCCCGCCGCTCTGAGGAACGTGCGGCCGTCCCTGTGCACGGCTTCGGTGCTCGAACAGCGCACCACGTACCCCAGGCGGGTCGGGAGCAGCGAGGCGTCCAGCGACGAGGGCCGGATCTCGTGCGTGTAGAGGCGGTTGGCGGACAACGGCATGAGGAAGACGGAGCCTGGGTGAAGCGTCTGGGTGAACTGCGGGGGCAGCGCGCCGCCGTCGTGTGGTCCGGCCGGCTCCTTGAGGCGGAAGTGGAGCCTGGTCAGCCCGCTGGCAGCCTTCACGCCGAAGTCGAAGGCGTCTTCGGCCATGGGCTGCAGTGTGTCGAGCCCGTCGTAGAAGGTGCAGAAGGCCATGATGCCGTTGGCGGGCATGTCCTTGGTCTTGTCGGCATGGGCCGAGATCCTGGCCTTGGACTGTTTGCGCCCGGTCGCGGCAAGGGTGTTGTGGTAGATCTGGGCGAGTACGTGATTCAGCGGTGCATGGTTGCGGAAGACGGTGGCGGCCTCGCGGTTCAGGGCCTCGACGATGCCCGTGTCGGTGGGGCGGAAGTCCTCGGTCGGCCCCGAGAGGTTCGTCGAGCAGCGCAGCAGGCGGAAATGCAGTTCGTCACCGTGCCGGGTGACGGGCGTCAGATAGATTCCGCTGCGGTGGGCCGTACCGGGCTTGTCGGACTCCGTCAGGGACTGGAACGCGTGCTCGGCACTGATCCGTGCGAAGTGGTCGGCGTCGAGGTCGAAGAAGCGGCGGTAGTACACGCCGACGCCGTGTACGCGCAGGGGGATCCGGCCGAGGCCGACGACGGTCCACCGTTCGCCGTCGGCGTCCTCGTCGTAGCCGTGTGACAGCTCCCGGACCACGAACACCCGGGCAGCAGCGTCCAGTCGGCGGCCGCTGATCCCGGATATGTCGCCACACAGGTAGACGGTCCTCTGTGCGAGGTCGCACGCCCCGGAGGCGAGGTCCTCCGGCGTGATCACGGACCCGAGGAAGTCCCTGATCCCGTCCTGGTCCCGCAACGCCGAAGGCGCGACCAGGATGTGGCCCGCGTCCTCGATGCGGGCTTCCGCCGGCTCTGCCGTGCACATCAAGTGGTACCCGTCCTTCGTGTGGCTCGGTGGATCGGTCAGAACGGTAGCCGTCCCCTTCCGGGAAGGGACGGCTCAGGAGCGGGTGGCCCGCTCGTAGAGGGCGCGCACGCCGTCGCCGAAGGAGACGCTGTACGAGGTCTCGTCGTCGCCGCCGCCGTCCCGGCCGCCGATCACCCCGATGAGTGTGTGCCCGTCGGTGAGCACCGGTCCGCCGCTGGTGCCGTTGGGCACGTCCGCGCAGTCCAGCCGCAGTTGTGTCGGCCCCGCCGGGTGTGCGGTGGTCCGGCAGTCCAAAGGCTGCTCGGAGGAGTTCGGATAGCCCACGAGCCGTGCGGGCACGGGCAGTTCGCGTCCGAAGGCGATCGTCCCGGCACCCGTGACGTCCTCCAGCCGCTGGCCGGGGTATCCGGGCTGGCGCAGCCGGAGGAACGCGATGTCGTGGTCGGGGTCCTGGTCCGCGGTCCAGCGTGGGTCCACGTCGATCCGGGTGGGCACCCAGACGCCGTACGGGGCGATACCGTCCCGGTAGCCGGGCGCGAAGACGAGGTTGGTGCGGAAGCCGCCGCCGTACACGCAGTGGGCGGCCGTGGCGATGAGGTCGCCGGCGGGGGAGTGGACCACGACGCCCGAGCAGTGGTGGTCGGGGTCGCCGTCGTTGCCGGGGGAGAAGAGCGCGCCGATCGCCGGCTCGGCGGGGGCGGGTCTCGCCACCAGCGGGTCGGAGGGCTCCCATCCGCCGGAGCGCCAGTCCACCGCACCGCCGCCGGCGAAGGCCTTGCCGTCCTTCGGCGGGTCCGGGTCCTCACGGACGATCCCGTCGAGGACGGCCGACGCCGTCCGGTCGGCGCGCTCGGGGTCCTGCCGGTAGACGCCCTGGGCAGGATCGCCGTCCGCGCGGTTGGCGGCGATGCCGCGCAGCTCCCAGGCGACGTACCCGGCCCCCGCGAGGACCAGGGTGCCCAGGAGGCCGACGGCCACGGAGCCCCGCGCCGCGGTCCGTCCCCGCTGCCGTGCCCGAACCCTGCTGGACATGTGGCCCCTCCCGCCCGCATACGCGTCCCACTCCCGGTTCGATGGAGGGAAGGCGGCCCGGGTTCCGAGTCCGGGACGTGTCCGTTCTCACAGCCCGGGCCACGAGAACGCACCACCCCGAAACCGGATGCGCGAACCGCGGCGGTGGGAAGGGTGGCGCAACGGACGGCCTCGAACACGACACAGCCCGCGACCGGCCCCCGGCGGCGCGCCCGGCTGGATCACCCCTCCCGTCGGGCGGAACTCCTGCGCGGCGCACCGGAAGCGGAAGCCACCGCCCGCGGCGTCGGCCACCGCGGCGTGGGCCACCGCGGCGTCGGCCACCGCCGCATCGGCGAGTCCTTCGCCGAGCACGCCCTCGGCCCCGCCTGGACCCGGTGACGCCGAACCTGGCGTTCCCTACCCCCTGCCGAGCGCCCGGCGCTATCGTGCCCAGGGGCGACGGCACGAGGGGGCGGGGCGGCGATGCGATTTCTCTTTGTCCACGGCACGGGAGTACGGCGCGAGCGGCACGACCGCCTCTTCGCCCTGGTCCGCGAGCGGCTGACCGCCAGATTCCCCGAAGCCCGCGTCGACTCCTGCTACTGGGGCGACCGGTTCGGCGCGACCCTGGGCGCCGACGGCCGGTCCGTACCCGGCCTGCGGCCCGCAGCCGCACCCGACCCCGTCGATGCGGAGACGGCCGAGTGGACCCTGCTGCTCGCCGACCCGCTGTGCGAACTCCGGGTCCTCGCCGAGGCCGGCTGGGCGGACGGCGGCCAGGACCCGGACGGCCCCCGGGGCGGGGACGCCGACCCCTTCGCCGACCCCTTCGCGATGCCCGGCGTACAGCCCGCAGGCGTCCAGGTGCTCACGCTGCTCGCCGGCTTACCGCCCGCGCCGCCCCACCCCGGGGACGAACTCGGCGCCCTCCTGCACGGCACCGGCCTCGCCGCAGCCTTCCCCGCCGCCCTGACCGCCGCCGCCGACTCCGCCGAAGCGGCCCGCGCCGCCGACCGCGCCACCGGCGAACCGCAGGCACGGGAGCTGGCGACCGCCCTCGCCCGGGCCGTGACCGCCGGCGCCCTGGCCGCCGCCGGAGCCGACGCCGACTGCACCGGCGCCGAACGGGACCGCCTCGTCGAACTGCTCACCACCCGCCTCGGCGGCGACGCCCGCGTCCCCGGCGCCCGCGCGGCCGCCGTCCTCGGCCGGCTCGCGATGCGGGTCACCACCCAGCCCCTGCTCAACGCCTGGCGCGGCTCCCTCACCGTCGGCGCCACCCCCGCGCTCGGCGACATCCTGCGCTACCAGGCCCGCGGCCACGACCTGCGGGAGTTCCTGCACGCGCAGATCGCCGCCGCCCCGGGGCCGACCGTACTGATCGGCCACAGCCTCGGCGGGATCGCCCTCGTGGAACTCCTCGCCCTCGCCGCCGCCCGCGGCGAAGCCGTCCCCGGCGCGGAACTGCTCGTCACCGTCGGCTCCCAGGCCCCCTTCCTCCACGAGCTCGGCGCCCTGACCGCGCTCGAACCGGGCGCGAAGCTCCCGTACGGCTTCCCGCGCTGGCTCAACGTCTACGACCGCCACGACGTGCTGTCCTACCTCGCCGGACCCGTCTTCCCCGGCGACCCGCGCATCACCGACCACGAGATCGGCAGCCGCCAGCCCTTCCCCGCCTGCCACAGCGCCTACTGGAAACAGGACTCCCTCTACGAACGGATCGGACAGGCGGTGGCCGAAGCGGAGATCGGGTGACCCCCACCGACTTCCTGCCCCCGGCCCTCGGCCCGCAGCGCACCTTCGCGCTCGTCGCCGGCGTCGAGCGCTACGACATCAGCCACCGCTGGAACCTGCGCGGCCCCGCCCGCGACGCCCTGCGCTTCGCGCACTGGCTGACCGGCCCCGCCCAGGTGCCGCCCGGCAACCTCAGGCTGCTGCTGTCCCCGCTCGACGAACCCGAAGCCCTCCCCTGGCCCGACTCCCCGGCCATGGCCGCCCTGCGGACGGCGTACCGGCCGGCGACCGAGGAGAACGTGAAAGCGGCGCTGCTCGACGAACTCCCGCAGTGCGACGGCGACCTGCTGTGGATCTTCTGGGCCGGACACGGCTACCTCGGGCCCCGCCAGGAGCTCATGCTGCCCTGCGCCGACGCCCGCCCCAGCCAGATCCGCCACCTCAACCTCGACTCGGCACTCCGCTGGTGGCGCACCGACCTGGTCAAACAGCGCAGCTTCCCGCTCCAGGCGGCACTCGTCGACGCCTGCCGCGTCGACGCGCCCCGCGACGCCCGCTGGAACTTCGGCAGCACCGACTACGGCGGCGGCAGCTCGGTGCCCGGCCGCCGCCAGTTCCGCCTCTACGCCTCCCGCGAGGGCGAGGCCGCGCAGAACGACGCCGAGCGCGGCGCCGGCCGCTTCACCGAAGCCCTCCTCACGGAACTCGGCGGACGCTCCGTACGCGAGAGCGTCAGCGGGCTCCCCGTCGCCGCCCGCAGCATCCACCGCACCTTCCGGGAACTGCGCGAACGCGGCGAGGGCTGGCAGCTCCCGCAGTTCCTCGTGGACCGGGACTGGGACGCCTGCTCCTTCCTCGACGACGACCTGGCCGCGGTCGCGCTGCCCCGGGCCGCCCGGCTCGACCAGCAGGCCTGGGACGGACTCGGCGCGCTCTTCGAAGGCCGCGAACTGCCGCGCTGCGCCTACGAGGCCTACGCCTGGGCGTTCAGGACGGCCGGGTGCACCACCCCGGTCGGCGGCGGCCTGCCGGGCGACGGCCTCCTGGACGTGGTCCAGGACCTGGACGAACGCCAGGGCGGACGCGGCGGTATGCCGCTGGCCGTGCCCTTCGTACGGTTCCTCGCGGACCGGGCCGCCGCGGCGGGCGACGCGGCGTGGGCGGGACGGCTGAAGGACTGGGTGGACACCACCCGCGAGCGGCTCGCCCTGCCGACGCTGCCCCCGCCGCCGCCCCCGGCGCGCACCACCGTCGTACACGTGGGGCTGGAGCCGCCGCCGGACGGCGGGCCGGGCTTCCGGGCGCGGATGTGGCTGCGCGGCGAACGCACCGAGCACATATGGGAGTCGCAGGGCGCGCCCGTACGGCTGGACACCGTACGCAAGGAACTCCTGCGGCAGCTCGCCCTCATCGGTGCGGCGCCGGCGGACGGCGGCACCGGGCCGCAGGCCCCGGGCGGCGTCGACCGCATCGAGTTCCACGTGCCGTACGAACTGCTCGACACCGACTTCGACCAGTGGCCGGTGCCCCGCGGCCCGGCCGGCCGGCACCGCGCCCTCGGCCTGCTCCACCAGGTCGTCGTGCGCTGCCCCCAGGAGCGCGCGGACACCCGCGCCGAGTGGCGCACCAGCTGGCGCTGGCTGTGCACCCGGGGCGGCCGGCACCCCGAGGCCGTCCGGGTGGTGGAGGAGGCCGAGGTCACGGACGCGCTGGGGATGGAACTGGCCGAGCGGCCGGCGCCCGCGTGCGTCCTGGCCCACACCGCCTCCGCCCCGCACGCCGGGCTGCTGGAAGCCGTACTCGAAGGCGGCGTCCCGGTCGCGGTGTGGCGTCGCGGCGGCACAGTGCCCGCGCCCCCGCTCCTCGACCTGCTCGCACCCCCCGGACCCGACGGCCGCCCGGACCCCGGCGCACTGGACGTACTGGCCCTGCCCGCGCGCGTGCGGGAGGTGCGCCGGGCGGCCGCCGGCGCAGCCGCGGGAGCCACGCGCACCGCACCGGGAGGCGGCCAAAGCCCCGCAGGGGAAGACCAGTTGGTGCTCCTGTGGGACGATCCCGACGACATACCGGGCTCCCGGTCCCTGGCCTGACCCCGACCACTGACAGCGGCGACACGACGATGGAGGCAGAGGCAGTGGTGAAGGACTGGTGGCTGTACCACGGGACCGGTGAGGGCACGGACCGGCGCGCCCGCCTGGAAACCGGATCCCCGCCGCCCTGGCGGGACTTCACCGGCAGCCCCGATCCGGGGTACGCGCCCCCCGGATGCGAGGGGCCCGCCTGGGAGCGCACCCGCCGGCGCGGCGAGGGCTACGTGCCCGACGAGCAGGAGAAGGACGTCGTCAACACGGCCCTGCACCTGCGCAGGCCGCTGCTGATCACCGGGAAGCCCGGCGTCGGGAAATCCACCCTGGCCTACAGCATCGCCTCGGACCTGGGCCTGGGACCCGTCCTGCACTGGCCCATCACCAGCCGGACGGTGCTGCGCGACGGGCTCTACCTGTACGACGCCATCGGCCGCCTCCAGGAGGCCGGCCTGGAGCAACTGCGCAGGCAGCCCGGTCCGGTGGGCCCCGCGGCGCCGGCCGCGACGGCCGGGGAGGCCGTCCCCGCTCCCGTCCCCCCACCCGAACCCGCCCACGCGCCCTCGATCTCCCGCTACCTGCGCCTCGGGCCGCTCGGCACCGCCCTGCTGCCGCAGGACCGGCCCCGCGTCCTGCTCGTCGACGAGATCGACAAGAGCGACATCGACCTCCCCGGCGACCTCCTCACCGTCTTCGAGGACGGCGGCTTCGTCATCCCCGAACTCGCCCGCCTCGCCCAGGAGGACCCCACCGTCGCCATCGGCACCGACGACGACCCCGACGCCTGCGTCCACATCTCCCAAGGCCGCGTGCAGTGCCGCTACTTCCCCGTCGTCGTCCTCACCAGCAACGGCGAACGCGACTTCCCGCCGGCCTTCCTGCGCCGCTGCGTCCGCCTGCACCTGGAGCCGCCCGGCCCGGAGAAGCTCGCCCTCATCGTCCGCCGCCGGCTCGGCGTCGACGTCGAGACCGGCGGGGAGTACCAGGAGCTCGTCCGGGACTTCATCGACCGCGCCGGGGACGGCGACCTCGCCACCGACCAGCTCCTCAACGCCATCCAGCTCCGCCTCGCCGGAGCCTGGTCCGCGCCCGGCGACCGCGACCGCTTCCTCAAGACCGTCATGCAGCACCTGACCGGGCCCACGGCGTGATCGAGGAGCTCCTCGCCGCCCTCGCCGACGGCGCCGAGGACGCGGGACCGCGTCCCGGGGTCGGGGCGGAGGAGATCGCCGACATCCTGTGGCTGGCCGCCCGCGTGGACCCCGCCGGGCCACGCCCGCCCCCGGTGGCGCCCGGCGGCGCCGAAGCCGGCCGGCCACCGGTCGCCGACCCGACGGCGCCCGAGACCGCGGCCGTCTCCGGCGGCCCGGCCGACGGGCAGCCGGCCGTCAAGCTCTTCCCCGCCTCCGTACCCGACCCCGCCGGGAAACCGGCCGACGACGGCGCCGGCCGCCGGGGCTCACCCGTCCGGCTGCCCCGGGCCGCCTCCCTCGACGACCCGCTGGCGCTGATGCGGGCCCTGCGTCCCGTCGGGCGGCGCTCCATCGGCGGCCCCGGGGAGGAATTGGACGAGCAGCTCACCGTCGAGCGCAGCATCGAGCGGATGGTGCCGACGCCCGTCCTGCGGCCGGCCGAGAGCCGCTGGCTGGACCTGGCGCTGGTCGTCGACACGCACCACTCGATGCTGCTCTGGGCGGACCTCGTGGACGAACTGCGCCGGGTGCTGACCCGCAGCGGGGTCTTCCGCGACGTACGCACCTGGCAGCTGACGGGCACCGGCTCCGGCGCCACCCCGATGCTCACCCGCGGCCGGTCCGGCGCGCCCCGCAACCCGCTGGAACTGGCCGACCCCGCCGGCCGCAGGCTGATCCTCGTACTCTCCGACACCGTGGCGGGAGGCTGGCGCGAGGCCTCCGTGCAGGGCGTGCTCCGGCACTGGGGCACGCACAACGCCGTGGCCGTGCTGAACGTCCTGCCCGAACGGCTCTGGACGCGCGGCGCCGTCCGGCCCGTCCCCTTCGCCGTCCGCGCCGACCGGCCGGCCGCCGCCACCCGCTCCTGGCAGCGGGCGGCGACCGCCCGCCGCTCCCGCGCCGGCCGCCGGCGCACCCCCGACGTCGTCCCCGTCGTCGGTGTCGCCCCGGGCAGCCTGGCCCGGCTGGTGCGGGTGGTCTCCGGGGACGGCCGCTGGCGGCGCCTCGCCTGTCTGCGGCTGGACGCGGAACCGGGGAGCGCCGACGTCCGCGAAGCCCCGGCCGGCGGTGTCCGCGGCGCGCTGGAGGTGGTGGAACGCTTCCGCGGCAGCGCCTCCCCGACCGCCCAGCAGCTCGCCGCCCACCTGGCCGCCGTACCGCTGACCCTGCCGGTCATGAACCTCGTCCGGCGCTCGCTGCTGCGGGACTCCGAGCACGGACACCTCGCGGAGGTCGCCCTCGGCGGGCTGTTCGCGCCCTGGGACCACGAACGGGACCCCGAGGAGGTGGAGTTCGAGTTCCTGCCCGGAGTACGGGAGGCGCTGCTCGGCTCGCAACTGCGCGGGGAAGTGGCCGCCGTACGGGAACTGGTCCGCCGGCGCGTGTGGGAGTACATGTCCCGCAACCGCGGGACCGGGCCGGACTTCTCCGCGACCCGGGTCACCGACGGGCGGGAGGGCCGCCGCCGGGTGGCCGAGGGGGCCCTGCCGTTCGCCACGCAGCCGCCCCAGGACCCGGGCCTCGCGGACCGTGTCGTACGGGTCCGCCACGAGCCCCTGCCGGAACCGCAGGAGGTCGGCGTCCTGCTGACGCCCAGGCTGGTCCTCACGGTCGGCGACGCGCCGCCGGCCTGGAGCACCGTCGCCTGGGTGCGGGCCGGGGACCGCGAGGTCCCGTGCCGCCCGGTGTGGTGGGACGACGCGCTGCCCAGGGTGCTGCTGCTGCTCGCCGACGAGGACCTGGCGGATCCGGCGGTCTGCGCGCGGCCCCTGCCGTGGCCGACCGCGGACCACCACTTCGACCGGGTGCGGATCGACGGCCGCACCGACCAGGGCGACGCCGTCGCACTGACCGGCGAGGTGGTCCCGTACGAGGGCGCCCGCAACGGGGAGCTGGTACGCCTCTCCGCGGAGCCGGAAGCCTGGACGCACTACCGCGGCGGCCCGGTCTCCCGCGACGGCGCGCTGATCGGCGTCGTCCACGGCGTCTGGCCGGACCGCATGGTGTTCCTGGCGGGCCGCGCCCTGCTGGAACAGCCCGGCTTCCGGACGGTGATGGCCGAACACGTGCGGTCCGGCCCGCCGCGGGGGGAGTCCGCGGTGTGCCTGGCGGTACGGACCGGCGACGACGGGGCGCAGCCGGTCGGGAGTCCGCCCGAGGCGGAGGCGGCGGACCTGCTGATGCGGCTCATGGAGGAGACGGACGTCACGGGGAGGCTGGCCGGGGGCGGGCGGGGCGCGCCGGTGCTCGTGCTGCTGGAGCCACCGGGGGCCCTCGGCAAGGCGGGCCGGCTGCTGTCCGAACTCCCGGGTGCGGCGGCCCGGTTCGCGCACCGCAGGATGGATCCGGTGCCCTTCTCGCTCGACGTCTCCGTGGCCGCGGGGCCCGCGCAGACGCTTCCGGCGGGAAACGCCGTCTCCGGGCAGGCCGCGTCCGAGGCCGTCCGGCTCCTGCGGCACTCCGGGGCGGCCGACCGCGGCGGCCCGTCGCCGGGGTCGCCCGCGGTGGTCCTGGCCCACCCCCTGTACGAGGAACTCGGCGCGCTGGTCGGTCCCACGGCGCTGCGCGCACTCGTACCGCTCGGCGGCGCGACGGACGGCTGGCTGTGCACCGGTGACTGCGCCGAGCTCGGCCTGGCCATGACGGAGGCCGCCGGGCTGCGGGGCGCGGGCATCGACTGGCCCACCTGCGGACGAAGCTCCGGGGAGAGCCCGCGCGTACCGTGCACGGGGATCCGACTGCCCGGGTACGACGTGTGCCTGGCCCATCTGGGACCCGATCGGGAGCACGGGTACCTGGCGACCCTCGGGCCCGGATCCCCGGTGGACTTCCGGGGCACCACGTTCGAGGAGGGGCTGCTCCAGCGGCTCCTGGCAGCCCTGCGCGCCTCGCGCGCGCAGCCCGTCAGGCTCGGCGAGGCGGACTTCGACCACGCGACCTTCGTGGACGACTGGAACGAGGGCGGCATCGAGTTCCTGGCCCGGTCCTCCTTCGCCCGGGCCGTCTTCGCCGGGCGGGCCAGGCTCGGGAGGTCCACCTTCGCCGGGCCGGTGTCCTTCGAGGGGGCGGTGTTCCTCGGCGTCGGCGACTTCGACCACAGCCGCTTCCACCGGGCGAGCAGCTTCCGCCGCACGCACTTCCACGGACTGGCGGGCTTCTCGGACAGCGTCTTCCTGGACGAGGTGGCCTTCACCCGGGCGGTGCTGGAGGCTTCGGCGGACCTGAACGGGATGCGGGCGGCCGGGGAGGCGGACTTCTCGCGCGCGGTGTTCTGCGGCCTGACCGGGCTGAGCGGGGCCTCCTTCGCCGGACCGGTCTCCTTCGCCTCCACGGCATGGGAAGCGGGGCTGGTGTCCACCGGCGCCGTGTTCGAAGGGCCGGTGGACTTCGGCGGAGCCGTCTTCCAGGGCCGGGTCCGGCTGGAGCAGCTGCGCCTGCCGCAGGCGCCCGGGTTCGCCTTCGAGGACCGGCCCGGGCGCTGGGGCGTCCACCAGCGCCCGGACGGCACCTGGGACATCCATCTGCTGGTCACCGGGTCGCAGTGACCGGTGGCGCCGGCCGTTCAGGAACCGCTGGGGGAGGTCTCCAGGCGGCGTGAGGGGCGGCCGTCCGGGGCGGGGAGACTCGCTTCGAGCTCGTCCAGGGCGCGGCGGGCCGTCGCGATGCGGTCGCGGACGTCGGCATCGGGGCCGCCCGCGGCCGGCGGCGGGCCCGGCCGCTTGCGTTCGCGGTCGGCCGCGTCCTCCATCTCGCGTGCCTCGTCGAGGGAGTTGAGCACGACGCCGATGAGGACGTTGACCAGGACGAAGGAGGCGAGCAGCGCGTAGGAGGCGTAGTAGACGATGCTGAGGCGGGAAATCTCCAGTCCCGCGCGGACGGCGTCGGTCAGGCCGTCCAGGGTGGTCAGCAGGAACAGCGTGAGCATCGCGCGGCCCACGGAGCCGTAGTGCCCCGGGTCGGACTCGGCGAAGCAGACCCAGCCGACCATGGCGTACACGTACAGCACCAGTCCGCCGACGAAGAGGAAGCTGGCGGTACCGGGCAGGCTGCGGCCGACCGCGATCAGCAGGATGCGCAGGTGCGGGAGGAAGCGGGCCGTGCGCAGCACCCGGGCCAGCCGCAGCAGCCGCAGCAAGGTGGTGTTCTCACGGACGAACGGCACGAAGGCGGAGGCGACGACCACGAGGTCGAAGAGGTTCCACGGGTCGCGGAAGAATGCTTTCGGCCGGTCCGCGAAGGCGCCGGCGCGCAGCAGCATCTCCACGCTGAACAGGGCCAGGCAGCACTGCTCGGCGGTCCGCAGCAGCCGCTGGTGGTCCGCGGCGAGCCCGCTGTACGTCTCGACACCCATCAGCGCGGCGTTGAGCAGGATGGCGCAGAAGACGACCATGCCGAAGGCGGGGGCTTCAGTGGCCACGCGGCACCGGGCCGCCAGCTTCATCCGGCCGCGTCCGGTGGGCCTGGGGTCTGTCATCGTGCTCCTCGTACTCTCGTGCACCACGGGCGAACGGCGGCCCGCCCTCCCTAACGCCCCAAAGCCGATCCGGTTTCACCACCGCGCGTGCCCCAACGCGCCGTGGCGTGCGCCCCCACCGTCCGAACGGCGGTGGGGGTGGGCGGTTGCCGCTCCGCTCGCCGTCCCACCAGGCCGTTCGCCTCGGCGGCGTGCCGGAGGGGGCAGAGGCGGTCCAGGAGCCCGGCGGCCGCCGCTTCCGTGCCGACCGGGGGAGTCGGCTGATCCGCGGGTGGAGCGGCCCGTGGCCGCATATGCTCGGCGCGTTACCTTCGTACGCCTGAACACCGGAACGTCTGAGCACAGGTACGTCTGATCACAGGTGCGCCTGAGCATGGGAACGTCCGAACACCAGCACGTCCGTTCGTCAATGCATGTGTGCATTCGCACGCCCGTGCGCAGCATGTCTCACGAACCGTAAGGGGACCGCGCCGTGAGTGTCCGCATTCAACCCACCTCCCAGGTCGACGAGAGCGCCGAGCTCGGTGAGGGCACCGCGATCTGGGATCTGGCGCAGATACGCGAGAAGGCCCGGCTCGGGCGCGGGTGCATCGTGGGGCGCGGCGCGTACGTCGGACCCGGCGTACGGATCGGCGACCACGTCAAGCTCCAGAACTACGCCCTCGTCTACGAGCCGGCCGAGCTCGGTGACGGGGTGTTCATCGGCCCGGCCGCGGTCCTCACCAACGACTTCTACCCGCGGGCGGTCGACCCCGACGGCATTCTCAAGCGCGAGGGCGACTGGGAGGCCGCCGGGGTCGTCGTCGCCGAGGGCGCCTCCCTGGGGGCCCGGTCGGTGTGTGTGGCCGGGGTGCGCGTGGGGCGCTGGGCCCTCGTCGCGGCCGGGGCGGTGGTCTCCAAGGACGTGCCGGACTTCGCGCTGGTGGCCGGGGTTCCGGCCCGCCGGATCGGCTGGGTGGGCCGGGCCGGGGTCCGCCTGGTGGAGCGCGACGGCGAGCCGGGCATCTGGGAGTGTCCGCGCACCGGGGCGCTGCACGACGAGAAGGACGGCATCCTCACCGAGCGAAACTGACGGAATGTCGGCAATTTAGGTCACCGGCATTTCCTCAAAACCACAATCAATGAACATCCGTGGGCATAACGTGTCCCTGCACACGGGATCTGAGCAGGCAACAGGCCTTGCTCAGTGGGGGGTTGTGTACGACGAGGGCACCGCGGGCAGCGCCTGGCGGAGCGCGGTTCCACCGCGCCCGCGGACACTGCCGTGCGCGCATGCCCCGGTCCGAAGGCATCGCTGGGGGGATCCAGACGGCAGCCTCCGGACGGCTCGTGCCCGCGGCGCCGGACGCCGCGGCCACGGGCGCCGTCACGCGCAGTCCCCCTCCGCGGAATGACGACCGCCAGGTCCGTCCGAGGAGCGATCAGAGGGGGTAGGTGTGTTGGAGCCGAAGAGCTCGGACATGCGAGGTGCGAGCAGCACCCGGGGAGTCGGGGTGGGGACCCGATGACCACCACACGATTAGGAGCACTGGCCGAAGAGGACCCGAAGCTGCACGCGCTGGCGCAGCGGCTGCTCGGACTGGCCGAAGCGGGTCTGCCCGCGATGTACCTGCCGGAGGCCGAGACCTTCGCCTTCACCCGGGCCGGAGCGGTCTCGTCCGACGGCACCCGCCGCCTCGAACTGCGGGGGGCCAGCACCCGGTACGCGGCCATCACCGCGCTGGGCGCCCGGTTCCTGCCCGAGGACCGCCAGCGCGCCCTGTTCGGCGGGCGCTCCGCCCAGGAGTTCACCGGGCTGCTGGTGGAACGGCTGCCCGGGGTGGTCGACCTCGGCGACGCGGCGCTCGTCGCCTGGGCCGCAGCCGAGACCGGCCACCCGAAACTGTCCGACGCACTCGACCGGGTCGCCGCCCTGGACCTGCCCGGCCGGCCCCGGTACACGGTCGAGGCGGCCTGGGTGCTCTCCGCCCTCGCGGCCGCGCGCCCCGTGGTGGACGTGGAGGACCGCATCCCGGTCGCCCGCGACCGCCTGCTGACGGCCAGGACCGGCAGCGGACCGCTGTTCGGGCACGCCACCGGCCCGGGACTGGTGGCCGGCTACCGCGCGCACGTGGCCTGCTTCGCCGACCAGACCTACCCGCTGCAGGCGCTGGCCCGGCTGCACGCGAGCGGTGACGACCCGGAGGCCCTGGCGGCCGCCGACGCATGCGCCGCCCGTATCGTCGACCTCCAGGGTGACGGCGGACAGTGGTGGTGGCACTACGACGCACGTGAGGGCGGCGTGATCGAGGGCTACCCCGTCTACAGCGTGCACCAGCACGCGATGGCCCCGACCGCCCTGTTCGACCTGGCCGAAGCGGGCGGCACGGACTTCGCCGCGGCGATCCGCCGGGGACTGCGCTGGATGACGGCCGTGCCCGAACTCGCCGGGCCCGACGGCACCCCGCGCGAGCCGATGATCCGCGAGGACCTCGGCGTCACCTGGCGCAAGGTCCACCGCGGCGACCCCAAGAAGGCCGTCCGGGCGGCCCGCGGGCTCACCACCCGCGTCGCCCCGCACGCCCGGCTCGCACCCCTGGACGCGCTCTTCCGCCCCCGACGGGTGGACCGGGAGTGCCGCCCGTACGAGTTCGGCTGGATGCTGTTCGCCTGGCTCGGGGGGCCGCAGAGATGACCCGTAGCACCCTCTTCGGGGTCACGCTCGACCCCCTGACCATGGACGAGACCGTGCAGCGCTGCCTCGACGCCGTACGGCGCGGGGAGCGGATCGAGATCGGCATGGTCAACGCCGCCAAGCTGGTCAACATGCGCCGCGACCCGGCCCTCGCCGAGGCGGTCGCCGGCTGCGACCTCGTCCTGGCCGACGGCCAGGCCGTGGTCTGGGCCGGCCGCGTCCTCGGCGTCCGGCTGCCCGAGCGCGTCGCGGGCATCGACCTGTTCATGCGCCTGCTCGCCGCGGCCGAGGTCGCGGACATCCCCGTCTACCTCCTCGGCGCCCAGCAGGAGGTACTGGAGATGATGCTCGGGCAGATCTCCGAACGCTTCCCGAAACTACGGGTCGCCGGCAGCCGCAACGGCTACTTCGGCGACAGCGAGCAGGAGAACATCGCCGACGCCGTCGCCGACAGCGGCGCGCAACTGCTCTTCCTCGGCATGACCTCGCCCAAGAAGGAGATCTTCACCGCCGGCTACGGCAAGCGCACCGGCGCCCACGTCGTCCACGGCGTCGGCGGCTCCTTCGACATCCTCGCCGGCATCACCAAGCGGGCCCCCCTGGCCTGGCAGCGGATGGGCCTCGAATGGTTCTACCGCACCCTCCAGGAACCGCGCCGCCTCGGCAGGCGCTACCTCACCACCAACGCCGCCTTCCTCGCCATGACGGTCCGGGAGCTCATCCACCGCACCCCGTCTGCCGGTTCCGCGAACAGGAGTCACTGCTGATGCGCGTCGTCGTCGTGGGACAGGGATACGTCGGCCTGCCACTGGCCATCCGCGCCGCCGAGGTCGGCCACCAGGTGATCGGATACGACGTCGACGCGCGGCGGGTCAAAAGCCTCGCCGCCGGAGAGTCGTACGTGGAGGACGTATCCGGCGAACGCCTCGCCCGCGCCCTGGAGCGCGGCACCTACCGGCCCAGCGAACTCGCCCGCGACTGCGGCGGATTCGACGTCGCCGTCGTCACCGTCCCCACCCCCTTACAGGACGGGGCGCCCGACCTGCGCTACATCGAGGAGTCGGCCCACACCCTGGCCCGCTTCCTGCGCCCGGGCGCGACCGTGGTCCTGGAGTCCACCACCTACCCGGGCACCACCGAGGAGCTGTTCGCCCCGATCCTGGAGGACGGCTCCGGCCTCACCGCCGGCGCCGACTTCCACCTGGGCTACAGCCCGGAGCGCATCGACCCCGGCAACACCGTCTGGGGCTTCCAGCAGACGCCGAAAGTCGTCTCCGGGGTCGACGCCGCCTCCCTCAAGGCCGTCGAGGCCTTCTACGGACAGCTCGTCGACACCACCGTGCCCGTGCGCTCGCCCAAGGAGGCCGAGCTGGCGAAGCTGCTGGAGAACACCTTCCGGCACGTGAACATCGCCCTCGTCAACGAGATCGCCATGTTCGCCCGCCACCTCGACATCGACGTCTGGCAGTCCATCGAAGCCGCGTCCAGCAAGCCCTTCGGCTTCATGAAGTTCACCCCCGGGCCCGGCGTCGGCGGACACTGCCTGCCCATCGACCCCTCCTACCTGAACTGGCGCGTCCAACGCGAACTCGGCCAGAACTTCCGCTTCGTCGAACTCGCCAACGACATCAACAACCACATGCCCGAATACGTCACGCGCCGCGTGATCGACGCCCTCAACGCCAAGCGCCGCTCCGTCAACGGCTCCCGGGTCCTTCTGCTCGGCCTCGCGTACAAGAAGAACACCGGCGACGCCCGCGAGTCGCCCGCCGTACGCATCGCCGAGCTGCTCCTCGACATGGGCGCCAAGGTCCGCGCGGTCGACCCGCACGTGGTGGAGAGCGTCAAGGTCGACGCACGCCTCGCCCGTGTCGAGGCGACCCGCAAGGAGCTGGCGGCCGCCGACGTCGTCGTCCTGCTCACCGACCACGACTCCTTCGACTACCAGATGATCAGCGAGCACGCCTCCTTCGTGCTCGACACCCGCAACCGCATGACGGGCGCGAAGGTGGAGGTGCTCTGAACCCATGACCAGGATCGTCTGCGTCGCCGGGGCGCGCCCCAACTACATGAAGATCAAACCGGTGATGGACGCACTGGAGCGCCGAGGCGCCGAGGTGGTCCTCGTCCACACCGGGCAGCACTACGACGAGTCCATGAACGACGTCTTCTTCCGCGACCTCGGCATCCGGCCGCCCGACCGGTACCTGGGCGCCGGATCCGGCAGCCACGCCCAGCAGACCGGCCGGGTGATGGCCGCCTTCGAGCCGCTCGTCGAGGAACTGGCCCCGGACGCCGTGGTGGTGGTCGGGGACATCAACTCCACCCTCGCCTGCGCCCTGGTGACCGCGAAGGCCGGCCCTCTGCTGGCCCACGTGGAGGCAGGCCTGCGCAGCCGCGACTGGAGCATGCCCGAGGAGGTCAACCGGGTCGCCACCGACCGGGTCAGCGACTACCTGCTGGCCCCCTCGCCCGACGCCGCGGCGAACCTGCGCGCGGAGGGCTACCGCGAGGACCAGATCCACGTCGTCGGCAACGTCATGATCGACACCCTCCTCGCCAACCTGGACCGGGCCCGGCGGTCGGACGTCCTGGACCGCTACGGGCTCACCCGCGGCGGATACGGCCTGGTCACCCTGCACCGGCCGGCCAACGTGGACGACCCCGGGGCGCTGCGCGGCCTGCTCAAGGCCCTCGGCGAAACCGCCGGCCGCTGCCCGCTGCTGCTGCCCGTGCACCCTCGGGCCGCGGAGCGGCTGGCCGCGATCGGCGTTCCCGACGGCATCCGGCTCGTGCCGGCCGCCGGGTACCTCGACTTCATCGCCCTGCAGGACTCCGCCCGGCTGGTGCTCACCGACTCCGGCGGCGTCCAGGAGGAGACCACCGCGCTGGGCGTCCCCTGCGTGACCCTGAGGGAGAACACCGAGCGCCCCATCACCGTGACGGAGGGGACCAACGTCCTGGCCGGCACCGATCCGGACCGGATCGTCGCCACCGTGGAGAAGGTCCTCGACGATCCTCCCGCGCCGCGCTGCCCCGCACTGTGGGACGGCCGCGCCAGCGAGCGCATCGCCGCCGTCCTCCTCGACGGCGGCACCGCCCGCACCCGGCCCAGACCCACCGACCTCGTGCCGGCCGCCGGGCACGGACCGCAGTAACCGGAACATCCGCAACAAGGGGGAAGACCATGGATCTCGCCGAGATATGGCGGGTCATGCGCAGGCGCTGGTACGTGCTGCTGCCCGGACTGCTGCTGACAGCGGCACTCACCACCGCCGTGCACCTGCTGATCCCGGTCGAGTACCAGTCGCAGACCACCGTGACGCTGCTCAACTCGTCGAAGGCCACCGAGGCCTTCGACGGCAACCCCTTCCTCAGCACGCAGGCATCGCTCACCGGCATGGCCGACGGCCTCGCCCGCAACCTCAACTCGGACGGAGCCAAAGCCGACCTCAAGGCCCTCGGCGTCACCGGCAGACACGAGGTGAAGATCGCCGACAACGCCCAGGGCCCCTTCATGTGGCTGACCGTCACCGGCACCGACCCCGCCGCCGTCCTCACGTCCGGCGAACTCCTCGCCGCCTACGCCGACAAGAGGCTGGGGGAGTTCCAGACCCAGCAGTCCGTCGCCCCCGAGGCCATGATCCGGATGGCCACGATCGTGCCCCCGCAGAAGCCGGAGGCACAGACCAAGACCCGGATCCAGTACATCGTCATGGTGGGCGCGCTGGGCTTGGTCCTCAGCCTGGTCGCCACCTTCTACGTGGAGGCCCGGCGGCGCACCCCGCGCGGCAAGGAGCGCCCGGCCCCGGACGGGGCGCCCGCCGCCGTGCCTGCCGCCGTGACGCCCGCCGCCGTGCCTGCCGCCGCGACCCCCGTCACGACCGACGAGACCATCGCACTGCGCACGGTCGGCTCCGGCGGGGCGGGTTCGCCGTGACCGACACCGGTACCCGTACGCAGACCACCCCGGCGGCGCCCTCACTGGGACGCAAGGTCGGCTCCGCGGCCAAATGGAGCCTGGTCAACACGGTCGTCATGCGCCTCGGCAACTTCGCGACCGGTATCGTCCTCGCCCGCTACTTCCTCGGGCCCGAGGCGTGGGGCGTGTACGGGATCGCCCAGACCGTCCTGCTCGTCCTGCTCTCCGCGAACGAACTGGGCGTCTCCCTCGCCATCGTCCGCTGGGAGGGCGACCCGCGCCGCTTCGCCCCCACCGTCCTCACCCTCAGTGCCGTCTCCAGCTGCCTGCTGTACGCCGTGCTGTTCGCGACCGCACCGGCCGTCGCCGGCGTCCTCGGCTCGCCCGAGGCATCCGGGGTCCTGCGGGTCATGTGCCTGTGCGTGGTCCTCGACGGACTCTCCCAGGTCCCGGCGGGCTTCCTCACCCGGGAGTTCGCGCAGGGCCGGCGGATGGCCGTCGACGCGCTCAACTTCGTCCTCAGCACCGCGGTGACCTTGCTGCTGGCCGTCCAGGGCTGGGGCGCGATGAGCTTCGCCTGGGGATCCGTCGTCGGCAACGTGGCCGCCCTCATCGGCTGCTGCCTCGCCGCCCCCGGCACCCTGAAGTTCGGCTGGGACCGCGAACAGGCCCGCGCCCTGCTGAAGTTCGGCCTGCCGCTCGCCGGAGCCAGCATGCTCGCCCTCGGCGTGGTCAACGTGGACACCATGGTGGTGGGCTCCACCCTGGACCCCCTCGCCCTCGGCTTCTACGTCCTCGCCTTCAACATCTCCGGCTGGCCCGTCCGCATCATCTCCGAAGCCGCCCGCCGCGTCTCCTTCGCAGGCTTCTCCCGGCTGGCCGACTCACCACAGGCCCTGGCCGCCGGCTTCGCCCGCGCCCTCGGCGTGGTGACCGCTGCCACAGTCCCGCTCTGCGTCCTGCTCGCCGGCCTCGCCGCACCCGTCATCGAGCTCGTCTACGGCGAACGCTGGCTGCCCGCCGCCGGCGCTCTGCCCTGGCTGATGGCCCTCGGCCTGGTCCGCATCGGCTGCGAACTCGCCTACGACTGCCTGGTGGCCATCGGCCGCCGCCGCTCGCTCATCGCGGTCCAGGGCCTGTGGCTGCTCATCCTGATCCCCGCCCTGGTGATCGGCGCCCGCGGCGGCGGGATCGTCGGCGTGGCCCAGGGGCACGTCGCCGTCGCCTGCGCCGTCGTGGTCCCTGTGTTCCTCCTGGCACTGCACCGCGGCGGCATCCGCCTGGGCACCCTCGTACGGGCCTGCGCCTGGCCGCTGCTCGGCGGCGCCGTGATGACCGCCGTGCTCCTGCTGCTGGAACGCTCCCTCGGCGACTCCGTGCCCGCCCTCCTGGCGACCGCGACCGCCGGCACCCTGTGCTACGCCGTATGCCTCCTGCCCGCCCGAAAAACGCTCCGAGGATAGGCGACCGGCCATGACACGCAACCGAAGGCGCCTGGGGGCGTGGCTGCTCGCCGCACTGGTGCTGGCCGTCCTCCTCACCTTGTACGACGCCGACCGCGCCGGGGTGAGCGATCCGAAAGCCGCCCCCTCCGCGACACCGTCGGGCGCCGCCCCCGGGACGCCGGCGCCCGCCGCCGCCGGCGGCACGCCGAGCCCCCCGGCCACGGCCTCCCCGCCGCCCCCGCCCGGACCGGGCGAACCGCCGCCCACCCCCTCCGCCACCGCCTGCACCTCACCCGGGGCCTGCGGATACCCCGACGCGGACAGCACCGGCCCCCGGATCCCCCTGGAGCGGCACGACACCGGCAACATGTCGGTCAAGAAGGACGGCACCGTCATCAAGGGCTGGGACATCCGCGGCTCACTCGACATATACGCCGACGACGTCACCGTCATCGACAGCAGGATCACCTCCACCAACTGGTGGGGGATCAACCTGCGCCCCGGCTACAGCGGGCTGAAGGTCCTGCACACCACCATCACCGCCGTACCGGGCAAAGGCCCCGACAACGGCGGCGTCAACTACGCCGTGTCGAACATGGGCGGCAGCTCCATCGAGGTCGGCTGGTGCGACATCTCGGTGTTCGGCAACGCCCTGTCCATGGGCCAGGGCGACCTGCACGACAACTACGTGCACGACCTCGTCGCCTTCCGCAACCAGGGCGGCGAATGGCAGCACACCGACGCCGTCATCAGCGGCGGCGGCAACAAGGGCCGGCTGACCATCCGGCACAACACCCTCCTCAACGCCACCCCCGTGGCCAAGGGCGCCACCTCCGCCGTGGGCCTCTTCGCCGACACCGGGGTCGTCTCCTCCGTCGTCGTCGAGGACAACTGGCTGGCCGGCGGGGCGTACACGCTCTACGGCGGCGGCCCGGGCGCCACCGGCATCCACGTCACCGGCAACGTCTTCTCCACCCAGTACCACCCGGCCGGCGGCGCCTACGGCCCGGTCACCGCCTGGAACGCGGGCGGCGCCGGGAACGTGTGGAAGGACAACCGCATGTCCGACGGCCGCCCGGTGGAACCCGCCCCCTGACCGCCCACCCACCACGGAGATTCCACGATGCGGCGTATCGCCCGGGCCCCCTGGGAACTGCTCAAGCGGGCCTTCGGCTGGCTGGTGCTCTTCGAGGCCCGCAACAAGCTCCTGCTCCTGCCCTCCGCCGTACGGCTGCGACGCTTCGAGGACACCGAGACCACCCGCCTCGCCGCCCTCCTGGGCAGGCCCCCGGCCGCCCGGGTCGCCACCGTGATCGCCACCCACCGGCGCCCCGACGCGCTGCGCGCGGCCGTCCGCTCCGCCCTGGCGCAGACCGTCACCGACCAGGTGGTCATCGTCGTCGACGACGGCGCCGGCCTGCCCGAACTACCTCCGGACCCACGCCTGTTCGCGGTCTCCCTGTCCCGCAACACGGCGACCGCCGGAGTCGTGCGCAACGTCGGCATCCGCCTCACCCGCTCCCGGTACGTGGCCTTCCTCGACGACGACAACCTGTGGGAGCGCGACCACCTGGAGCACGCCCTGAGCGCACTGGACGCGCCCGGCGGCCCCGACGCCGTCTACACCGCGCTGCGCAGGGTGCTGCCCGACGGCACCGAACGCGACGTCCTGTCGGTCCCCTTCGACCGCCGCCGCGCCGCCCGCGAGGCCTTCCTGGACACCAACGCCTTCGTGGCCCGCCGCAGCCGGGCCCTGCACTTCAGCCGGCTGCGCCGCACCCCCGAGGTGCTGCCCCGCGAGGACTGGGAGCTCGTCCGCCGCTACGCCCGCCGCCACGAGGTACGCCACCTGCCCCGCCCCACCGTCCGCTACCTCGTCAACCCCGGCAGCTTCTACACCGCCTGGGAGGGCTAGAGCCTGTATCGAGTTGCCCCGCGGCGTCGCGACGCCCGGCACGCACGTCCGCCGCACCGGCCGAAAGCCACGTACGTCCCGTACGAGCGCTTCCGGCCCGCACGCCGAGAGCACGCACCGGACGCCGCTCCTTGACGGGCAAACGTTGCCTGACGCGGCACCAGAGGGTCTGGGCCGGGCCGGGGCCGGAGGCGGTCACCGCAGGGCCAGCGGCGTCTCCGACGCGAGGTGGGACAGCTTCTCCGGGTTGCGGACGTAGTAGAGGCCGGTGATGCGGGAGTCCTCGATGCGGACCGCCATGATCCCGTCGAGCTCGCCGCCCAGGTGGACCAGGAGGGCCGGGGCGCCGTTGACCACGGTCGGCGTGAGCGTCATCGGCAGGTCCTTCCTGTTGTTCTTGCCGATACCGCCCACCATGAAGCGCACCACCTTCTCGGCACCGTCGATCGGCCGCAGCGCCGCCTGCTTGATGCCGCCGCCGTCGGCCACCAGCACGACGTCCGGGGCGAGCACGGCGAGGAGGTCCTGCGGGTCGCCGGTCTCCAGCGCCGCCCGGAAGGACTCCAGCGCTGCCCGTGTCTGCGCGGCGGAGACCGCCTGCCGGGGACGCCGGGCGTCGACGTGCCGGCGGGCCCGGTGGGCGATCTGGCGGACGGCCGCAGGGCTCTTGCCGACCGCCTCCGCGATCTCGTCGTAGCCGACGTCGAAGACCTCGCGCAGGACGAACACGGCGCGCTCGGTCGGCGCCAGCGTCTCCAGGACGAGCATCAGCGCCATCGACACGCTCTCCGCGAGCATCGCGTCCTCGGCCACGTCGGGCGCCGTGAGCAGCGGTTCGGGCAGCCACGAGCCGACGTACGCCTCCTTGCGGCGGCTCATCGTGCGCAGCCGGTTCAGCGCCTGCCGGGTCGTGATCCGGACCAGGTACGCACGCCGGTCGCGCACCTGGTCCAGGTCGACCTCGACCCAGCGCAGCCAGGTCTCCTGCAGCACGTCCTCCGCGTCGGCCGCCGATCCCAGCATCTCGTAGGCGACGGTGAACAGCAGGTTGCGGTGCGCGACGAAGGTCTCGGTCGCCGTGCCGGCGCCGTCCTCGCTCATGGTGTCTCCTCCGTTTCCAGTGGTACGGCCACAGGACACCGGCCGACCCGTACACGTGACAACACCTTCCGGGCCTGACCGGCGTGATCCGGAAGAAGACGGTCTACGGGGTGCCGTGCGGCGCCGGCGGCCCGGCCAGCGCACGGGCGGCCGCCAGGCTCGCCGGACGGCCCAGGGCCGCGCGGGAGGACTCCCGCAGCAGCACGGCCGCCCGGAAGGCGGTGGTGGCCGCGAGGCCGTGGCGGCGCCGGTACAGCCGCACCCGGTTGACCGTCAGCAGCGTCCACAGCCGCGGCGACACCCGGGAGTCCCCGCCCAGGTGGGTGGCCGAGGCCGCAGGCTCAAGCCGCGTCGTGAAACCGAGGTCCCGGGCCCGCAGACAGTACTCCGTCTCCTCCGAGTACAGGAAGAACGACTCGTCCCAGGGCCCGCACGCGGCCAGGCACGGTCCGGACAGGGCCATCAGCGCCCCCGTCGCCCAGTCCGCCACCGTCGCCCGCTCGTACGCGGCCGGGTCGGTCACCAGCTCGCTCCAGCGCGGGAAGCGCCCCGCCCGGCGGTTGCCGATCACCGCCTCGCCCAGCGCCCGGGTCACGCTGGACTCGCGGCGCAGCGAGTGCAGGAGGGTCCGCCCGTCCTCCTCGTACAGCAGCGGGACGCTGATCCCGACCCGGCGGCCGCCGGGCTGCGGGGCGCCGAGCGCGTCCACGAGCACCTTGGCGCAGCCACGCCGCATCCGGACGTCCGGATTGCACACCAGGGCGGCCCGGAAGCCGCCCTCCCACCCGGCGGCGGCCGCCAGCGCGGCGTTCACCCCGGCCGCGTACCCGGCGTTGCGCCCGGTCGGGACGACTGTCGCGTCCGGAGCCAGCGAGCGGACCACCTCCACCGTGTCGTCGGCGGAGTCGTTGTCGGCGACGACGAGACGCCAGTCGAGCCCGGCCATGCCCTCCGGCAGCGAGGCGAGGAACTCCGGCAGGACCTTGGCACTGTTCCAGGTGACGACGAGGACCGCTACCGGGCCGGGGCCGGAGCCGGTGCCGGGGAGGGACTCGGGAGATGCTGCTGATCGGCGGGAAGACATGGGAACTCCACGGATCGGGGCTTCGGCGCCGTGCGCCGGATGAAGCCGAGGTAACTGCCTCCGGCGGCGATCGTCAGGAAGAACATCCCGGCGAACATCGGGAAGCTGAGAGCGTCGAACGTGGCGCTGACGACCAGGGCGACGACCGCGGAGGCGAAGAACGCCTGCCCCAGCTCACGGTCGGACTCGCCGACCGCCAGCCGGCGGATCGCCCCGCCCTGGTGGATGCCGGTGAGGAAGAGGAACAGCAGGGCGAGCAGCCCCAGGAGCCCCATCTCGGCGAGGGTCAGCATGTACTGGTTGTCGGTGAAGAAGTAGAGCTCGGGAAGGAACGTGCCCAGACCCCGCCCGAAGAGGGGGCGCTCGTCCAGATACGGGACGATCGCGCTGTACTTCACCGTACGGGCCTGGGTGCTGCTGTCGGAGTTCGACAGGAACGAGGCGAACAGCGCGGTGATGGTGCCGATCAGCCCCGGGACGACCACCTTGAAACAGGCGACCGCGCCCACCAGGACACCGATCGCGGTCCACCGCCGCTGCGGCTTCCAGCGCGGCACCATCACCAGGACCACGATCAGCGCCCCGATGATCGACGTGCGCGACACCGTCAGCGGCAGCGCCCCGCCCATCAGCGCCACCGGCCCCCAGCGGCGCCATGCCCTCAGGTGGCGTCGTACCGGATCGAAGGCCTGCTGCACGGCGAAGGGCAGCAGCAGCGCCAGCATCCCGCCGAACTCCAGCGGCTGCGCCGTCGTGGACCGCGGCCGGGTGAACGCCCCGCGGTCCAGGGTCGTGATCTGGGGGACGCCCGACGTCAGCCCCGGGATGCTGATGCTGTCGGCGATGTTGGTCGCGGTGAAGAAGTCGTAGAAGCCGACGGCCGCCACGACCGCGCCCATCACCACGGCCCGGCGCATCAGGACGTCCAGGCGCGCGCGGTCCTGGATCCCGGCGGAGACCAGCACCACCAGCGACACCCACACCAGCAGGGCGATCAGGCCGCGGTCCGCACCGAGCAGCTCCTTGCGCACGCTCCCGCGGCCCGCGTTCGCGATGTAGGAGGCCAGCACCGACACGGCCAGCAGCCACAGCGCCACCCGCGGCAGCCGGGTCCCGGCCGCCGGCCGGATCCGGCCGGCGAGCCAGGTCGCCAGATACCAGAACAGGGCCAGCAGGGCGAATACGTTGGCCGGGGTCCCCACCCCGCCCAGGCCCGGCAGCGTCAGGTTCGACGGGATGAAGAAGGCCAGCGCCAGATAGCCGGTGAGCAGCGCGGTCGCGTCCACAGGGCGGCCCCGCGCCCTGCGGCGGGCGGCCCGGCCCGGCGGGCCGGCGGCCTCGGCGGACCTCTCCCGCCGGTGCCGGCGGGCCGCCGGCAGCGCGTCCGCCACGAAGGAGAGGACGAACCCGCCGCCGACACCGAGGATGAGGACCCCCAGCACCTGCTGGTAGCGGCTCTTGAGCTGCGGCACCGGGGTCTGCGGCAGCACCACCGGCGCGGTCTGGACCATGTACGCGGGCTGCACCTTGGCCGCCGCCTGGAGCGCGTTGAGCTGTTCCCCGGCGAAGCCCGTCAGGATGTTGGTCTCCTGGAGAACCTTTCCCCGGTCGGTGCCCGTGACCGTCAGCGTCAGCAGCGGCCCCGAGGTGTTCGCGGCGAACCCGACCGTGTAGGGATCGGTCACGCCCAGACTGTGCAGCTCACGGGCGGCGTCCGCCCCCGACAGCGTCCTGATCAGCACGTCCGCGGTCACGACGAGGGCGCCGCCCGCGTTGGAGATGGGATTGCCGAAGGCGGGCGGCAGCTTGGCCGCCGCCGAGGAGTCCAGCAGCGCCACCGAGCTCTGCGACTGGTACGCCACCGGCACCGACCGGTACAGGTGCAGCGCTGCCAGCAGGCTGAGCACGATCGCCGGCACGATCACGTACCACCGTCGGCGCAGCACCGCGCCGAGTTCACGAATGCTCACGAACACCCCTGCCGGGTAACGGATTTGATGGCGGACCTACCCGGGTCCTGCAAAGATCGGACATGACGGAAGGGATCCCCGTGTCGCCTGGTGAGTTGGTCCGAGCGCTGCGCCGGCGCTGGTACGTCCTGGTCGTGGCGGCGCTGCTCGCGGCCGCGGGAGCGGCGGCGGTCCTGCGGCCCCAGCCGGTCCACCTCAGCTCTGCGATCGTGGTGCTCAAGCCGCCGGTGACCAGCCGGCAGCCCAACCAGCTCGCGAACCTCCAGCCGCCGCTCGCCGCCGTCTCCTACGCGGTGGTGCAGCAACTGGACTCGCCCGCGGGAGCGGCCGAGCTCAAGGCGGCGGGAGTTGCCGGAACCTACCGGATGACACCGCGCAACAGCGGCACCAGCGTCACCCCGCGTCACCTCATCCCCTCGCTGCAGATCCAGGTGGAGCACTCCGACCCCGACGTGGCCGACGCCGCCGTACGGAAGATCATCGAGGTCTACACCCGGCACCTCACCGACCTCCAGGCGCAGCAGGGCATCGCGGACGCGGCACGGATGAGCGTGGACCCGCTGGTGCAGCCGCACGCCGTCGCGCGGACCGGAGACCGGATGCGGGCCCTGGCCGGAGTCGCCCTGCTGGCCGCGGTGGGCGGCGTGGCCGCGGCCCTGTGGACCGACCGGTTCCTGACACGCCGGAACCGGCGCCGACGCGAGAGCGCCGACGCCGGTCCGCAGGACCCGCCGGTGGAACCGGTGGAGACGGGGCATCAGATCCCTCGGCGCTTCCAGGACCGCCACCACAGCCACTCGCGCCCCCGGTCGGCGACGGCCGACAGCACCAGCGGCTGAAGGAAGGGCATCACGCGCGGACCGATCCTCCGGCGCCGCTCAAGCGCCCGGTACTCGGCCAGCGACGTGTAGCCGTCGGGGAGGCACTCGGCCGCGAACTCCACGAGCTCCTCGACCGGCACCACCGCGGTCCGCCCCCGGTCGTAGGCCCGGTAGGCGCGCCGCAGCGCGTACCGGGCGAGCCGGGTGCGCGCCGCGACCGCCAGCCGGTCGGAGTCCGGGAGCAGACCGCCGCACTTGGCGAGCACCGAGTCGAAGGCGACCAGGCGCTGGCGCAGGTCGTCGAGCTGCCCGCCGAAGTCCGTGGTGGACATGTTGTCGCCGTGGACGCGGTAGAAGGCCTGGTCGGCCCCGCGGACGTAGCCCACGTCGGCATGCGCCGCGAGCCGCATCCACATCTCGATGTCACCGGCGTGCGGCAGCTGCGGATCGTAGCCGCCGACCGTGCGCTGGAGGCTGGTACGGACGACCACCTCGGGCGAGGTGATGCAGCCGGTGCCCTCCCGGAACCGTCGCTCCAGCCACCACCGCCCGGGGTAGACCGCCGACCCGGTGGACCGGGTACGCGCCGCCGGGAGCGGGCCGCCGTGCAGGAAGCGCAGCGGCCTGCCGTACGCGAAGCCCGCTTCCGGGTGCGCGTCGAGCAGGGCGGCGGCACGCACCAGGGCTCCCGGGACCAGCCGGTCGTCGGCCGAGAGCAGGGCGACGTAGTCCCCGTCGGCCCACTCCAGCAGGCCCTCGTTGTACGTCGCGATGTGCCCCTGGTTGCGCTCGTGGACCCGTACCTCGATCCGCGGGTCGGCCGCCGCCAGCGCGCGCGCCACGTCCGCGGAGTCGTCGGGCGAGGCGTCGTCGATGATCAGCACCCGGACGTCGACGCCCTCCTGCTCGTCGAGGACGCTCTTGACGCAGTCGGCCAGGAAGTGGCCGTACTTGTAGCAGGGGATCACCACGCTGACCGTGCTCACTGGCCGGACACCTCCGTGGAACCGTCCGTGGACTGGACGGAGTTCGGCGGGGCCGTGGTGAAGATCGGACCGACCCAGTAGTTCACCGAACCGTAGGTGTTCGACGGGAAGGCTGTGGCGGATCCGTACTTGTAGAGCCCGTTGCCGCTGCCCGGCGCGTCGGCCGGGGCCACCAGCGGGTAGGAGCGGTGGGCGCCGGAGAAGTAGCCGCCGTCGACCGCGTAGTTGCCGTTCGGCGCGTGGTAGGAGGCCACGTACGTGGTGCCCGCGGCGATCGGCACGGGCGTCGCGAACTGCAGCTGTTGCCAGCCCGTCAGGGTCTCGCTGCCGAAGGTGCCGGTGGCCAGCAGGGCACCGGAGGAGGACCACAGACTGCCCGTGTGGGTCCCGGTGTTGCCGGGGCCCTTGTAGAAGGTGACGCCGGTGATGTAGCCGTCCACCGCCGACTGGAAGCGGGTGCCCAGCTCGACCGAGTTCGCGTCGGCGCCCATGCTGGCGGTGCTCGGCGTCGCGGCGGCGCTCCACAGGGTGCACGGGCAGTTCACCACCGGCGGGCTCGCGCTGGTCGTGAAGTTCCACGTGACCGGCGCCGTCATGGTGTTGCCCCACAGGTCGGACACCTGGACGGACGCCGTGTACGGCGTGTTCAGGGCCAGTTCGGAGGAGGGGGTGAAGGTCGCGCTGTTCGACGCGCCGAGGGTCTTGGTGCCCGGGACGGCGGCGCCGCCCGCGTCCTTCACGGTGAAGGTGAGCGTCTCCGCGTCGACGGCCGTGCTGAAGGTGGCCGTCACCGCCGCCGTGATCTGGGTGCCGGTCGCGGCCGACTGCGGGGTGGTCCCGGTGACGGTGGGTGGGGTCGTACTGGCGCCGGAGGTGTCCAGCACCGCGTCCACCCAGTAGTTGCTGCCGGACGAGGCCTTGTTAGGGAAGCCGCCCGTGCCGCTGTAGCGGTAGACGCCGTTGCCGCCGTCGGTTCCGTTCTTCAGGGCCGTGAGCGGGGCCAGGCCCGCGTCGGCTGCGGCGAAGGTGCTGTCGAAGGAGTAGCCGCCGTTCGGGGCGAAGTAGGAGGCGATGTAGGTGGTGTTGGGCTTGATCGGAATCGGGCTGGAGAAGTTCAGCTGCTGCCAGCCGGACGCCGTCTCGTTGGTGAAGGTACCGGTGGCCAGGCGCTGGCCGGTGCTGCTCCACAGGCTGCCGGTGTGGGTCCCGGTGTTGGCGGGGGACTTGTAGAAGCGGACACCGGTGATGGATCCGGCCGCCGAGGAGCGGATCTTCACGCCGAGTTCGACGGCGCTGCCGTCACCGGCGTTGACGGTGCCGGGCACGGCCGAGGCCGGCCACACGGTGCAGGGGCACTGCTGGGGCCCGACGGTCAGCGGGACCGCGGTGGTCGCTCCGATGTTGACGCTGTCGTCGACCGCGCGCACCTTGATCTGCACCGGTCCCGGGGTGGTCGGCGTCCACGTGTAGCTCCAGCTCGCCAGGCCGGTGGTCGCCTTCCAGGTGGCGCCGCCGTCGGTGGACACCTCGACCCGGGCCACCACGCCGCCGCCGGTGTCGGTCGCCGTCCCGGTGACGGTCACCGGCCGCAGGGCCGGCACGGTGGCGTTCGCCGCCGGGCTGGTCACGGTGATGCCGGGGCCCACCGTGTCCGTGGAGGCGGTGGCGGCGACCAGGTCGCTCTGCAGGGACTTGGGCTGGACGCCCATGTCGGCGAACACGTTCACCGTGGCCTGCTGCATCCGCTTGTCGGCGGTGACCACGGTGTCGTCCGGGTTGGAGGTGGGCATGTTGGTCAGGCCCCAGGACCACTGCACCGTGCCCGCCCCGAACACCAGCGCGTGCGAGGTCTGGTCGCGGAAGGCCACCAGGCTGTGCGTCGCGGTGCCGTTGCCGTAGGTGTTGCCGTAGTCCTTCAGCAGCTTGCCGTCCTCGATGTCGACCGTCGTGGACGACATCTGGATCTGCCCGGCCGGACGGCTGGCGTTCTCCACGTCGCTGTCCCACTCGTAGCCGAGCGTGCCCTGCGGGAACGTGGCGGTCTGCGAGGGGGTGAGGTTCGCGACGGAGGTGTGGCGCCACAGGCGCTGCTTGGCGAAGGCGCCCGGCACGGTGATCGCGTCGCTGCGGTAGCCGTTGACGCTGAACAGCGAGCCGGTCAGCTGGTTCTGCGGCTGGAAGGGCCGGCCGCCCGCGGCGCTGGCCGGGTCCATGAAGGTGCCCGTCCAGATCCCGCTCGGGTCGGGGATGCCGTTCGGCTGGGGGAAGGACAGCTTGGTCTCCTTGTAGGACACCAGCGTCCGGTGGGGCGTGTTCGCGCCGTCGATGCTCGGGGCGAGCCGGGTCTTCCAGAAGATCTCGTTGCCCGCGAAGTACGTCTGGTGCTGCCCTGCGCGGCGTGCGTTGAGGGCGTTGGTGAACTGCTCCTGGGTCCAGTACTCGTCGTGCCCGGAGGACATGAAGACCTTGTGGTTGGGCATCAGGGTCGCGCCGCGCACCGACATGTCGATCCCGGACATGTAGCTCACGTCGTAGCCGTTGCGCTCCAGCCACGCCACCATCTGGAACTCGGAACCGTAGATCCCGTTGTCCCCGCCGATGTCCATGGGCCGGTTGTAACTGACCTCGTAGGCGCGCCCGTCGGGCGCCGGCCCGCCGCCGTCGTAGAGGTCCTGGCCGCCGTAGTTGTTGTACGCCTGCCAGGTCTGGTCGCTGGTCTGCACGACGATGTCGGAGTGGCTGGAGTCCTTGCGGACGACGAACGGGTACGGCATCACGCCGTTGCCGTCCGCCTGGTCGAAGTTGGCCACGTAGAGACCGGACACGGCGTCGGCCGGCACGGTCCACGTCGCGGTGACCGGCCAGTTGCCGCAGTCCACCAGACCGGTGGAGGCCTTGGTGGTGCAGGCGGCCGGGCTCCCGCCGGGTGCGAAGTTCGCCGGGTACGTCTGGGCGGCCTGCGCCGCGGTCGACATCAGCCGGGCCCCGGCGCCCCCGTAGTGGCCGAGGCGGTACACCGAGACCTTGTACTGAGTCGGCGACTGGACCTTGAACCGCAGGGTCTCCCCGGCCTGGACGCTCGTCTGGTCCGGGAAGCCCTTGATGTCGCCGTACGCGCTCGGCGCGAACCACTCCTCCATCGGGGTGCCCGGCTTGGAGTTCTCGCAGACGATCGCGTTCGTCGTGGGACCGCAGGGATCGGCCGCCGCGGCCACGGAGGCCGGAGGCAGGACCGTGGCCGTCAGGGCCGCCACCACGGTGAAGAGACCGTAACGGAGCAATCGCGTCCGTTTGTTCATCTGGACCTCATTGTCTACGTCGACGCGGGTCAGCGCAGGGCGTCGGAGAGCGCGTCCACGACCCGCTGCTGCTGGGCGGCGGTGATCTGCGGGAAGAGGGGCAGGGAGAGCATCAGGTCCGCGGCCCGCTCGGCGTGCGGGAAGGCCCCGCGCCCGTGACCGAGGTGGGCGAAGGCCCGGGTGAGGTGCACCGGGGCCGGGTAGTGCACGCCCGCACCGATCCCCTCGGCGTTGAGCTTGCCGACCACCGTGTCGCGGTCCGCTCCGGTGACCCGTACGACGTACAGGTGCCAGACGTGGACGTTGCCCTCCGCGGTGACCGGCAGGGTGACCCGGCCGGCGGCGGCGAGCCCGCCCAGCAGACCGTCGTAGCGGCCGGCGGCGGCCCGGCGGGCCGCGTTCCCCTCCGCCAGCCGGGCCAGCTTGGCCCGCAGGACCACGGCCTGCAGACCGTCGAGCCGGCTGTTGAAGCCCGCCACGTCATGGCGGTACTTGGCGACGCCGCCGTGGTTGGCGAGCGCGCGGACCAGGTCGGCGCTCTCCTGGTCGTCGGTCACCACCGCGCCCGCGTCCCCGTACGCCCCGAGGTTCTTGCCCGGGTAGAAGCTGGTCGCGGCGATGCCCCCGCTGCCGGGGGAGCGGCCGTCACGGGTCGCGCCCTGGCTCTGCGCCGCGTCCTCGACGACCTTCACGTGCGCCGGAAGCCGGCCCGCCAGCTCCGCGGCGGCCGCGCACTGCCCGTACAGGTGGACGGGGACCACGGCGCGGGTGGCCGGCCCGACCGCGTCCAGCGCGGCCTGCGGGTCCATCAGCAGGGTGTCGGGCAGGCAGTCGACCAGCACCGGCCGGGCGCCGATCCGGGCCACGGCGCCCGCGGTGGCGATGAAGGTGTTGGCGGGCAGCACCACCTCGTCGCCCACGCCGACCCCGCTCGCGCGCAGCGCCAGTTCGAGGGCGTCGGTGCCGTTGGCGACCCCCACGCAGTGCCGGACCCCGGCGAAGTCGGCGTACTCGCTCTCGAAGGCGCGGACCTCGGCGCCGCCGATGAAGGCCGTGTCGGCGAGCACCCGGTCGAAACCGGCCCGTAACTCCTCGGCGACCTCGGCGTGCGCGGCCTTCAGGTCGACGAGCGGTATCTGGTTCATACGACGCAACTCTCCATCCGTGTCTGGGGCCGCGGGCCGTTCGGGCCGGCGCCGTCTTCCGTGCCGTGCGCCGCTGCCCGGGCGGGCACCGGCGCGTCGGCGGGTCCGCCGGCGGCGGCCCCGCCGGGTACCCCCGCCGCGCGGGCCAGTTCGGCGAGGGCCGCGGCCCCCGCCGGCCGCAGGAGGCGGGCCGGGCTGCCGGCCCACACCTCCCCGGCGGGAACGTCCGCGAGGACGGTGCTGCCCATGCCGGTCAGCGACCAGTCGCCGATCGCGGCGTACTCCCGGACCAGCGCTCCCGCCCCCACGTACGCGCCGCGCCCCACCCGCACCCCGCCGCCCAGGCGTACGCCCGAGGCGAGGGTGGCGAAGTCCTCGACCGTGTCGTCATGCGTGAGGACCGCCTGCGGCATGACCGCCACATGGGACCCGACCCGGACGGAGGCCGTCAGCACGCAGTGCGCGAGCAGCACCGAGCCCGCTCCGAGCACCGAGGACGCCGACACCGCCGCCGTGGGGTGCACCACCGTCGCGTACCGCTCCACCGGCAGCCCCAGGCGCCGCACCAGGCGGGCCCGTACGGCGTAGTCGCGCGGACTGCCCACGCAGACCACCACCCGGGCGGCCGGCAGCCCGTGGACCAGCTCGCAGCCGCCCAGCACCGGGACCCCGTCGACCTCCCGGCCGTGCAGCGCCGGATCGTCGTCGAGGTGCCCGGCCGGCCGCCACCGGGGAGGGCGGCCGTGCGCCACGTCGGCCGCGGCCACGTCCCGTACCGCCTGCGCGGTCTCCCGCGCGAACCCGCCCGCGCCGACGATCAGCAGGTCCTCGGTCACCGGAGCGCTCATCCGCCCGCCTGTTCCCGCAGCACCGCCACCACCCGGTCCTGCTGGGCCCCGGTCATGGTGTGGAACAGCGGGAGGATCAGCGAGTCGCGGCTGATCCGCTCGGTCACCGGCAGCGCGGCCGCGCCGTGGCCCTCGTACGCAGGCTCCAGGTGCGAGGCCATGATCCCGCGTCGGGCCGAGATCCCGGCCTCGGAGAGCACCGCGAGCAGCTCGTCCCGGCCTACGGGGAAGTCCTCGGCCAGCAGCACCCAGTACGACTGGAAGTTGCCCTGCCCGTGGGCGGGATCGCGGACCGGGCGCACGCCCGGGACATCCCGCAGCAGCTCCGCGTACCGGGTGGCGAGTGCGCGCCGCCGGGCCACGATCTCGTCCAGTTTGCCGAGCTGCACCAGGCCGACCGCCGCCTGGATGTCGGTCATCCGGTAGTTGTAGCCGACCTCCAGGTAGCTCTCGACGATCGGCTTGCTGCTCGCGTGGCGCTGCGCGGCGGACACGTTCATGCCGTGCTCGCGCAGCCTGCGCAGCCGCTCCGCCCACTGCGCGTCGTCCGTCGTCACCATGCCGCCCTCGCCGGTGGTGATCACCTTGCGGGGGTGGAAGGACCAGGCGGCCAGGAGCGCCCCCTGGCCGACGGACTTGCCGCCGACCGTCGCACCGATGCCGCAGGCGGCATCCTCCACCAGCGCGACGTCCCACTCGGCGCACGCCGCGCGCAGCGCGTGCACGTCCGCGGGCACCCCGCCCTGGTGGACCGCGAGCACGGCTTTCGTACGGGGGGTGCGGACCGCGTCCACGGTGGCCGGGGTCAGGTTGCCGGTGGCCTCCTCGACGTCGGCGAACACCGGCCGCGCCCCCACGTAGCGCACGGCGTTGGCGGTGGCGATGAACGACAGGGACGGGACGACCACCTCGTCGCCCGGCCCGAGGTCCAGCGCGACGAGGGCCAGGTGCAGGGCGGTGGTGCACGAGCTGACGGCGATGCCGTGCTCGGCGCCCACCCGCTCCGCGAAGGCCCGCTCGAACTCGGCGACCCGGGGGCCCTGGGCGACCCAGCCGGAGAGCACCGCGTCGGCCGCGGCCCTCGCCTCCTCCTCGCCCAGCCAGGGCACCATCACGGGGATCCGGGCCGGCGCGGCGGCCGGGTCGGGGGCGGTCATCGGCCCGCCTCCGCGGCCGCGTCGGCGGCGCGCTCGGCCCGCCACCAGTCCACCAGGTCCCGCAGCCCGGCGCGCAGGTCGACGGCGGCCGTGAAGCCGAGGCGCTCCGAAGCCCGTGCGGTGTCCGCGAGACGGCGGGTCACGCCGTTCACGGCGCGGGCCGGGCCGTGCTCCGGCACCAGGCCGTCCACGCCCATCGCCTCCAGCAGGCCGTTCGCCAGCTCCAGCAGGCTCGTCTCGGTCCCGCTCGCGATGTTGAACACCTCGTCGGTCAGGTCCGATTCGGCGGCCAGCAGGTTGGCGCGCGCGATGTCGCGCACGTCGACGAAGTCCATGGTCTGCAGGCCGTCGCCGAGGATCAGCGGCGGCTCGCCCGAGGCTATGCGCTCCATCCAGCGGATGAGCACCTCGGTGTAGAGGCCGTGGATGTCCATCCGCGGCCCGTACACGTTGAAGTAGCGCAGGGCGACGTAGTCGAGCCCGTACATCGAGTGGAAGCTGCGCAGCATCCCCTCGTTGAAGGCCTTCGCCGCACCGTAGAACGTGTCGTTGTTGTACGGGTGGTGGCGCTCGGTCGTCGGGAACTGCTCGGCCAGTCCGTAGACCGAGGCCGAGGACGAGGCGATCACCTTGCCCACGCCGGCGGCGGCCGCCGCCTCCAGCACGTTGAACGTTCCGTCCACCATCACCTCGTTCGCCAGCCGCGGCTCCTGCGCGCACTGGGTGATCCGGATGGCGGCCAGGTGGAAGACCAGGTCGGCGCCCTCCGTCACCTTGCGCACCGCCGCCACGTCGCGGATGTCGCCCTCGACGACCTCGACGACGCCGCTCGGCAGGGCGCGGGCCAGGTTGGCGGTCCGCCCCCGCACGAAGTTGTCGAGCACCACGATCCCGCGTGCCCCGTTGTCCACCAGCTGGTCCACCACGTGCGAGCCGATGGTGCCCGCTCCGCCGGTGACCAGAATCCTCTTGCCTCGTACGCTGCTGCTCAACGCCCTGCTCCCACTGAATAGGTCGTGGTCTTGCGTGTGTGCACGGTCCGCGAGGGGCCGTGGGGGATCCGCGAGGGATCCGGAGGTTCCGGGAGGATCCGGGGACGTCAGCGCCCGGTGCGCAGTCCGACGACCGCGCCCCGGAACTCCAGGCTCCGGGAGGCCGCTTCGAGGATGTCCAGCACCTTCAGCCCCGCCCGGCCGTCGGTCAGCGCCGGCCGTCCCGTCCTGACGGCGTCGGCGAACTCCTCGACCATGCTGCGCAGCGCCTCCTTCTCGCCGATGGCGGGCGCCACCATGTCGCCGCTCCGGTAGGAGACGAGCATGTCGCGGCGCTCGTCGGCGCCGATCTCCTGCGGGGCGCTCAGCTCCACGCCGCGGTCGAACACCGAGACGCGCTGGGTGGGGTTGAGGTCGTCCCAGACCAGGGTGCGCTTGGAGCCGCCGACCATGGTGGTGCGCACCTTCGTCGGGGACAGCCAGTTGACGTGCACGTGCGCGATGGCGCCGGTGCTCAGCTGGAGGGTCAGGTAGGCCACGCAGGACTGCCCGGCCCCGATCGGGTCGGCCCCGGTCGTGGCGACGGCCACCGGCTGCACGTGGTCGGGGAGGATGAAGTCGAGGACCGACAGGTCGTGGGGTGCGAGGTCCCACAGGACGTCGACGTCCTTCTGGACGAGCCCCAGGTTGATCCGTACCGAGTCGACGAAGTGGATCTCGCCCAGCTCGCCGGAGCGGACCATCTCCCGGATCCGGCGCACCGCCGGGGTGTAGCAGTAGGTGTGGTCGCACATCAGGGTGAGACCGCGCTTCTCGGCCTCCGCGACCAGGCGCATCCCGTCCTCGTAGGTGGCGGCGAGCGGCTTCTCCACGAGGACGTGCTTGCCGGCCTTCAGGGCGGCCAGCGCGACGTCCAGGTGCGTCCCGGCCGGGGTGGCCACGGCGACCGCCTGGACGGACGGATCGGCGAGGACCGCCGCGTAGTCCGCGGTCGGCTGCACCGTGGAGTACCTGCCGAGCGCCTGGCGGGCCCGGCCGATGTCCAGGTCGCAGAGCCACCGCAGCCGGAACTGAGGGCTGGACTGGAAGTTGCGGACGAGATTGGGGCCCCAGTAGCCCGCTCCGACCACCGCGACGCCTAACGGCGCCGCGGACCCGCGGCCGGGGATTGAGGCGCCCTGCCCGACGGTCCGGTCGGCGCCCTGCCCGACGGTCCGGTCGGCGCTCTGCGCGCCGTCCTTGGAGGTGTCCTTCACAGCGTTCCCTTCCTTCCGCGCACGCCGACCGGCGTGACGACAACCCATGGCCGGGACGCGTGTGCAGGAGGGAAACGCCGTCGCCCAGGGCACGCCGGACGCCTGCGTGTCCCGTGCGTGACCTGATCGACGGTGATGGCCCCCCACCACCGATGTACCGCGTGAATCGCGTATGCCGCCCCCCGGCCCGCCCGCCTGTTCCCCACAAGCAGCCGAACCCGTACCACCCTTGCCGGTTCCGGATCACCGGCCGCGCCGAAGCGCGCCGAATCCGGTCGGCGCCGCTCAATCTAGTCCACCGGGCCTACTCCCGGGCAGAGTTGGCGCAATCGCCGGGAGCCGGTGTTTCGGGCATGCATACTGCCCGGGTGACCAGCATCGTGATACCGGCCCACAACGAGGGCCGGGTCATCGGCCGGCTCCTCGACGCGCTCCTGGCCGACCCCTCGGCGTCCGGGCCCGACATCGTCGTGGTGTGCAACGGCTGTACCGACGACACCGCGCGGGTGGCGGGCGCGCACGGCGACCGCGTACGCGTCGTGGAGATCCCGACGCCCTCCAAGCACACCGCGCTCCGGGTCGGGGACGAGCACGCACGCGGCTTCCCCCGGCTGTACGTGGACGCCGACGTCGTCATCGGCGCCGCCGACGTACGGGCCCTGACGGATGCGCTCGCCCGGCACCCGGCCCTGCTCGCCGCCGCCCCCGGCCGGGACATCCCGCTGGCCGGCTGCGCCTGGCCGGTACGGGCCTACTACCGGGTGTGGCAGCTGCTCCCGGCCGTCCGCGAGGGCCTGTTCGGCCGGGGCGTCATCGCCGTGACCGAGGAGGGGCACGGGCGGATCGCCGCACTGCCCCCGCTGATGGCCGACGACCTGGCCGCGTCCCTCGCCTTCGGCCCGGGGGAGCGCAGCGTGGTCGAGACGGCCCGGGTCGTCGTACGCCCGCCCCGCACCTGGTCCGACCTGATCCGGCGCAAGGTCCGCGCGGCGACCTCCTCCGCCGAGTTCGAGCGCTTCCAGGCGGCCCGGGACGTGCAGGAAGGGGCCGCGCCGTCCGCCCGCACCGGCCCGGGGGACCTGCGCGCCCTGCTGCGCGCCCGGCCGGCGCTGCTGCCCGGGGTCGTGGTGTTCGCGGCGGCCGCGCTCGCCGCCCGCCGGGGCTCCCGCCGGGCCATCCGCGACCAGGACTTCTCCACCTGGCTGCGGGACGAGAGCAGCCGACGGTGACGAGGCGTCGCGGCGCACGGACGAAGCCGTGCCCGCGGCCGATTCCCCTCGTACGCACCACAGTTGGCCCGTACAAGCACTAGGGTCTGTATCGAGTTGCCCCGCGGCGTCGCGACGCCCGGCACGCACCCTCGGCGCACGAGCCACATGCCCTGGTAGCTCCGCTACGAGGACATGCGTCCCGCACGCCGAGGGCACGCACCGAACGCCGCTCCTTGCTCCACGGGGCAACTTGATACAGACCCTAGGGTGCCACTCGCACGTCCGAGTGGCTCAGACCGTCTGCACCGGGAGCTCCAGAGCATGTACCTCGCGGACCGCTCCGCGCCCGCGGGCGCGAAGACCGCGCCGGACGGGGGATCCGGCAGGGCGCCGGCGGTCGCCTCGACCGTCCTCGCCCTGGGGGCGGTCAGCCTGATCACCGACATCTCCTCCGAGATGGTCACCGCCGTCCTGCCCCTCTACCTGATCGCGGGGCTGGGCCTGAGCCCGCTCGGCTTCGGCGCGCTCGACGGCCTCTACAACGGCGTCAGCGCCCTGGTGCAGCTCACCGGCGGCCACCTCGCCGACCGGGTCCGCAACCACAAGCTGGTCGCGGGCATCGGCTACGGCCTGTCCGCCCTGTGCAAACCCCTGCTGCTGCTCGCCCACAGCCTCGGCCCGATCAGCGTCGTCCTCGCGCTGGAACGCACCGGCAAGGGCCTGCGCACCGCCCCGCGCGACGCGCTGATCTCCCTCTCCACACCCGACGCGGCACAGGGCCGGGCCTTCGGAGTGCACCGGGCCATGGACACCACCGGGGCGCTCCTCGGCCCGCTCGCCGCCTTCCTCATCCTCGGTGTGGCCGTCGACGGCTACGACGCCGTATTCGGCGTCAGCGCCTGCTTCGCCGTCCTCGGCGTCGTCGTGCTGATGCTGTTCGTCCCTTCCGGCGGGGGCGGCACCCCGCCCCGCCCCCGGCCGGCCGCCGCACCCGCCGCCCCGCCCGCCCCCGCGAACCCGAAGCCCGTACGGCTGCGCGACGCCGCGGCCCTGCTGCGCCTGCCGCGGCTGCGGGCCCTGGCGCTGTGCGCGGTGCTGCTCGGCCTCACCACCGTCAGCGACGCCTTCGTCTACCTGCTGCTCCAGCGTCGGACCGGCATCGACGACCAGTGGTTCCCGCTCCTGCCGCTGGGCACCGCCGCCGTGTTCCTGCTGCTGGCCGTCCCGGCCGGCGCCCTCGCCGACCGGATCGGGCGCCGCACCGTCTTCCTGACCGGCCACGCACTCCTCCTCGCCGCATACGGGCTGCTGCTGTGGGCCCCCGACTGGCCGACGCTGCCCTACCTGGTCCTCGCCCTGCACGGCATGTTCTACGCCGCCACCGACGGGGTGCTGCCCGCCGCCGTCGCCGCCACCGTCCCCGAGTCGCTGCGCGCCACCGGCCTGGCCCTGGTCGGCACCGGCCAGGCGCTGGCCCGCTTCGGCTGCTCGCTGGCCTTCGGCGCGGCGTGGACCCTCTGGGGCACCGGCCCGGCCCTGGCCGCCGCCGCGGTCGGCCTGCTGTGCTGCGCGGCGGTCGCCGGCTACGTGCTGCGGCCGGTCCGGCCCGCGCCCTCCGCACCTCCGGCACCTGCACCCGCTCCGCCCGACCCGGCCCGACGCCCATGAGGAACCCGATGACACGCTCCCGCCGCCTGCTCGTCCTCGCGGTGGCGGTGCTGCTGCTCGGCGGCGTCGGCGCCGCCCTGGTGCAGCGCGCCGCCTCCCGCGCCGACCGGCCCCGTACGGGTGGCCCGGAGGCGACCGCGGGGGCCGTCACGCTGACGGCCGGACGGGACACGCTGGCCTTCCTGGGCAGCGGGCAGGGCCCGCACCGCGGGGCCCTCGCCTCCGTACCTGCCGACGCCCCCGACGGCCCCCGCACCGTGTCCGAGCTGACCTGCCAGCGCTTCCACGCCGCCGCGGGCACCGGCGTCTGCCTGCGCTCCACCCCGGGCGCGCTCGCCCAGGACAACAAGGCGGTCATCGTCGACGCCGAGCTGCGCCCGGTGCGCAGCTTCCCCCTGGCGGGCACGCCCAGCCGGGCCCGGGTCTCGCCCAGCGGCCGCTTCGCCGCCTGGACCGTGTTCGTCTCCGGCGAGTCCTACGGCGCCGCGTTCTTCTCCACGCGCACGGCGATCCTGGACACCACGACCTGGAAGCTCGACGCCAGCCTGGAGGAGTTCGCCATCACCATGGACGGGCGGGACTACCGCGCCCCGGACGTGAACTTCTGGGGCGTCACCTTCGCCGAGGACGACGACACCTTCTACGCCACCCTCTCCACGGCGGGCGAGACGCACCTGGTCAAGGGCTCCGTCTCCCGGCGCTCCGTCACCACCCTCGTCAAGAACGTCGAATGCCCGTCCCTGTCCCCGGACCAGACGCGCATCGCGTACAAGAAGCGGGTGCGGGCCGGGGCCTCGCTGTGGCGCGAACACGTGATGGACCTGGGGACGCTGCGCGACCATCCGCTCGCGGAGAAGCGCAGCGTCGACGACCAGGCCGCCTGGCTCGACGACCGCACGCTGGCCTACGCCCTGCCCGCCGACGGCGCCGCCGACCGCACGGACCTGTGGACCGTGCCCGCCGACGGCTCCGGCAGCCCCGAGCTGCTGACCTCCGGGGCCTCCTCCCCGGCCCGTCTGGGCTGACGGGCCGGGCCGCACCTCAGACCTGGTCCACGAAGCTCCGTACCCGCTCGACCAGCGCGGCGCTGTCGCGGATCCACGCGTAGTGGCGGCTGCCCTCGGCGCCCTCGCCGAGCGCGAGCTCCCAGTACGTCACGCGGGCGCTCGTGAGCTTGCCGGCGAGCCCGCGCACACCGCCGGGCGGTGCCATGGCGTCGCCCTCGACGGCGACCGCCAGGACCGGCAGCTCCAGCTTCGCCAGCGCCGGTTCGAAGTCCACCTCGGAGGACGGCACGTGGTAGCGGCCCGTCCTGACCTGGGTGGCCATGTCCCTCAGGACCTGCGCGGAGTCGTTGCCCAGGACCCCGATGCGGCGGCCGGGGAAGTACCCGTACACCGCGGCGAACGCGGCCGCGAGCTGGAAGGCGGCGAGCATCCCCAGGCTCTGCGGGAAGGGCCAGCCGCGGTAGTGGCAGGAGGGGGCTCCGACCAGGATCGCGCCGGAGGCCATGTGCGGCTCCTGGCTGAGGTAGAGGGCGCCGAGCTGCCCCCCGAGGCTGTGCCCCAGGAGGTGGCGCGGAGCCGCCGGGAAGGCCGCCTCCACCGTGCGGAAGAGCGCCGGGTAGTCGTACGCCACCATCTCGTGATAGCCGTAGCGCACCCCCCGCCCCGCGCGTACGGAACTCGTGCCCTGCCCGCGCAGTTCGCCGACGGCCACCTGGAAGCCGGCCCCGGCGAGGGCGTCCGCGAGCGGGGCGTAGGCGGCGGCCCTGGTGCCCATGGCGGGCATGCACACCAGGACCGGTGCCGACGGATCGTCGGGCCTGCGGTGCAGCCGGACGTGAGCCGTGGCGCCGTCCTCGGCGCGCACGGTCTCGGTGGTCACTTCGACGGACGGCAATCAAAGACCCCCTTCGCTCAAGGCCATCCTGCGCATTTCGCGGAACACGTTCAACAGCTGGATCTCGCTGGAACCCTCGAAGATGGTCAGGGCGCGCGCGTCCCGCCAGCGCTTCTCCACGCCGTGGTCGGCGGCGATGCCGCGCCACCCGTACAGCTGGAGGATCTCGTTCGAGGCGCGCACGGCGAGCTCGGTGGCGTGGTACTTCGCCATGGAGCTCTCCTTGCCGAAGGGCAGTCCCCGGTCGGCCAGGGCCGTCGCCTCGTCCAGCAGCTTGCGGGCGGCGCACAGCTCGACGTACAGCCGGCCCAGCGTCAACTGAACGTGGCTGAGGGTGTCCAAACGGTCGTCGGGGTAGACGCGGCGCTCGCCGACCCAGGTGAGCGCGTCCTTCAGCATGGCGGCGACGATGCCCGTGCCGCAGGCGGCGCCGCCGATGCGGATGGTCGCGAGGAGTTCGTTCAGCAGCATCTCCCCGTCGCCGGCCCGCCCGATCAGGCTGATCGGTTCCAGGGCGACGTCCCGGAAGGTGACCGAGGGCGTGGGCAGGCAGCGGAAGGCCGCCTTCTCGATGTCCTCGCTCACCGTCACGCCCGGCGCGTCGCGCGGTACGGCGAAGAACGACAGGCCGCGCTTGCGGTTGTCCATCACCGTGTTGGCCAGGACGATGAACACGTCGGCGACGGTCCCGTTCCCGGACATGCACTTGCCGCCGTTGAGCAGCCAGCCCGCATCCGTCCGCACGGCGCGGGTGGTGGCCGCCAGCAGGTTGGAGCCGTTCTCGGGTTCGGTGAGCCCGAGGGCCGCGTAGCCGTTGTCCTTCAGGAGCCGGGTGACGAACAGCTCCTTCTGCTCCGGGGTGCCGGCGGCGACCACGGGGTGCAGTGCCCCGCGGTTGAACACCAGCGTCCACGTCATGCCCGGGCAGACCGCGGACAGTTCGCCGATGACCTGGCCGAACTCCGTGTAGGACAGACCGGCGCCGCCGAGCTCCTCCGGAAAGGCCGCGTTGAGGATGCCCTCGGCGGCGGCCCGCTCGTGGATCGCGACGGGGAAGGCCCGCTCCTCGTCGTAGCGGCGTACGTGCGGGGCCATCACCTCATCGGCGAAGGTGCGGAACTTCTGCTTCCACTCTGATCGACTGCGAGATTCTTCCACGACCATCCTAAGAAACGGTGATGACGAACTTGCCGATGTTGGCCCGGTTGCGGAGCCGCGTGATCGCCTGCGGGGCGTCCTCGAAGGCGAAGACACCACCCACCGAGGGGCGGAGCACGCCCGCGTCGATCAGCTCGACCAGGCGGTCCATCAGCGGCCGCAGCCGGGACGGATCACGCGCCAGCGCACCGACGTTGACGGTGCAGAAGGAGCGACTGCTCATGAACAGGTCACGGCCGTCCACGGCCAGGTCGAGCACCCCCGCCGCCCCGATCTCGACGAAACGGCCCCCGGCCCGCAGCAGCTCCAGGCCGCGGCCCACCGCGTCGCCGGACAGCGAGTCCACGATGAGGTCCAGCCCCTGGTCGGGGGAGAGCTCCCGCACGGCGTCGGCGAAGTCCGCCTCCGCGTAGTTGACGGGGTACTGGACCCCCAGGGCCCGCAGGTGCTCCAGCTTGGCCTCCGTGCTCGCCGTACCGAACACCGTGGCTCCGTGGTGCAGCGCCAACTGCACGCAGGCCGTACCGGTCGCGCCTGCCGCGGCCTGGACGAGCACCCTGTCGCCCGGGTACACGCGGGCCTCCCGCTCCAGGCACGCGATGGCCGTGAGGCCGCTGATCAGCACGGAGACCGCGTCGACGGCGCTCACCCCCCGGGGCAGCCCAGCCACCGTGTACGCGGCCGTCGTCACGCGGGTCGCGTAACCGCCGTCCGGGGTCAGCGCGATGACCGCGTCACCGGGCCGCACGTGCTCGACGCCGTCGCCCACCGCGTGGACGACACCGGCCACCTCGTGCCCGGGGACGAACGGGGGAGTCGACAGGAACGGGTGGAAACCGGTGGTCGCCAGGACGTCGATGAAGTTGACGCCGACCGCCTGCACGTCGATGACCACCTCGCCCGGCCCGGCCTTGCGCACCGGAACCTCCCGCAGCCGCATGCCGAGCCCGGACGGGCCCGCGGCGACGGTGTAGCCGGGGACGGTGCTGTGCAGCTCCGCCTCGTCCAGCGTGACCTCCTGGGCGCTCGGCGCGGGCAGCTCCGCCGGCGCGTCCGGACCCTCGGGCTCCGCGGGCCCCAGCAGCCCCTCCAGGTGCAGCCCCACGGCGTCCACCGTCCGGTGGTTGAACATGAACGTCGCCGGCAGCTCCAGCCCGAAGTGGGCGCCGATCCGCCGGGTGAGGGACACGGCCAGCAGCGAGTCCACCCCCAGGCGGTCGAAGCGCGCCGAGGTGTCGATCTCGGCGGGGGAGCGGCGCAGGGCCCGGGCCAGCTCCGCCCGGACGAACTCCGCCACCGAGCCCGCCGCACCCGTCGCACCCTCCGGCCGCGCCGTGCGCGACCGCGGCGCCGCCGCCCCGGCCTGCCCGTGCCCGCGGTTGAACCGGGCCACCAGACCGTCGGCGACCTCGTCGCCCACGTCCAGGACCGCCAGCTGCAGATGGGAGCTGCCCAGGGTCCGCAGGAACGCGGCGGCGCCCGCCTCCGGCGACATCGGGTGCAGCCCCGACTCCAGCAGCCGGGCCTGGTACCTGGGGTCGGCGACCATCCCCAGCTCCGCCCAGGGGCCCCAGTTGACCGTCCGCACGGATGTGCGCCGACTGCGCACCGTACCGGTCAGCGCGTCGAGCGCGGCGTTGCCCGCGGCGTACGCGCCCTGGCCGGGCGTCACGAACAGGCTGGCCATGGACGAGAACAGCACGATGAAGTCCAGGTCCTCCGACGCCACCGCGTCGACGAGGATCCGGGCGCCCTGCTCCTTCGGCCCGATGATCTTCTTCATGCGCTCGGCCGACGTCGACTCGACGAGCGCGTCGTCGAGGACGCCCGCGGTGTGGATCACACCGTGCAGGGCCCCGAAGCGGCGCAGCGTCTCGTCCAGGGCGCGCCGTACCGCGGCCGCGTCGGTCACGTCCGCCTGGAGGTACAGCAGTCGCCCGCCGGCCGCGTCGACCGCCTCCTCCAGCCGCGGGTCGACCTCCGCGCGGCGCCCGGTGAGCACCACCCGCGCGCCCGCCTCGCGGGCCAGCGTGACCGCCAGCGTGGAACCGAGCCCGCCCTGGCCGCCCGTGATCCAGTAGACGCCGCCGGGCCGGAGGTCCGCCTCGCCGGAGGCCGGTTCGACCGGGGTCAGGGACGGGACGGTGCGCTCCCCGTGCCGGTAGCGCACGCAGAACGCGGCGGGCGCCGTCGCGAGCTCCGCGGCGATGTCCCGGGCGAGTTCCCGCGTCGCCAGCTCCTCCGGCTCGACCCGGACGGCCCGCCCGGTCCAGCCGACGGTCTCCTGTTCCAGGGCGCGCAGCAGCGGGGGCAGCGCGACGTCGCCCGTCACCAGCGCCAGCTCGCGGCGCGCGGCGGACCCGCTGCGCGCGGCGGCCCGCAGGAACGACAGGAACGCCTCGCGCTCCGGCTCCACGACGAGCAGGCGCGCCCGTTCCGGCAGCGACTCCAGGAACGCCGCCGCCGCCTCCTCCCCGGGCAGCGGGGCGACCGAACACCCGGCACCGGCCCGGCCCAGCTCCTCCACCAGCGCCGCACACCGGGCGGCGTCGTCGGTGAGGAGGACGACGGGCGTCGCGGCGGCGGTCGCGTCCGTCTCGGCGGGCCGCGGCTGCGGCCTCGCGTCCACGGCGAAGAAGCGCATGGAGTGCCGGCTGCGCATCCGCTTGAGCGACACGCCCGTGAACCGTACGAGGACCCGCCCGTCGGGATCGAGTACGTCCACATCGCAGTCGAAGGTCTCGGCGTCGGCGTCGAGTTCGCCGCGCAGCCGCACATGGGCGAAGACCGGACCCGACCAGGGCGCGAAGACGTCGACCCGCCCGTAGCCGAACCCCACGAACGTCCCGGTGGCGCCGCCGTCGACGGACAGCCCGGCGATGGACTGCATGGCACCGTCCGCGACGTCCGCCGGCAGCGGCCGGCCCGCGGTCCGCGGGGACGGGGGAGCGAGCCGGGTCAGCAGCTCCTTCTCGCCCAGCCACATCCCGGTCACCATCCGCATGCTGTCCCCGTACGAGAGCCCCGACGCCGCCAGGTGCTCGTACAGGGCGTCGGGCTCGACGCGCCGCGGGCAGCGCAGGCGGATCGCGGACAGGTCGGCCGGTTCCGGGGCCGGCGGGGCCTCGGAGAACGTGGCGCGGACGTGCTCCTCCCACGCGGAGCCCCGCTCGCCGGCCGCCCGGCTCTCCACGGACAGGAAGGGCTCGTCCCCCGCGCGGACCCGCCGGGAGACCCGCACGTGTCGGGCCTCTCCCTCGGCGACCGCCAGGGAGTTCGTCACCAGCACACCGCTCAGGCCGTACCCGCCGACCCGGTCCGGGTTGAGCTCCTTCAGCGCCGCGTCGAGCATCCACGCGGCCGGCGCGATCGCCCGTTCCTGCACCCGGTGGTCCCGGATGACCGGCAGCGCCCCGGTGACCAGCGTGCCCTCCGCGCGCGGGCCCTCGGGCTCGACCCAGTGCTCCTGGCGCTGCCAGGGGTACGCGGGCAGCCGCGTGCCCGCCCGGGGCCGACCGCCGAAGAAGGCGGCCCAGTCGACCTCGCACCCGGCCTCGAACAGCGCGGCGACCGCCTCGTAGGGCGCCCGGCCGTCCGAGCGCCGCATCGCCGGGACGGCGGCCGCGGCGCGGTCGTCGTCCTCCAGGCACTCGGTCACCGACACCGACAGCAGCGGGTGCGGGCTCATCTCCAGGAACACCCGGTGCCCGGCCGCCCCGGCCGTGCGGACCGCGTCGGCGAACAGCACCGGCTCGCGCAGGTTGCGCCACCAGTAGCCCGCGTCCAGCGCGTCCGTGCCGAGGCGCTCCCCGGCCAGGGAGGAATAGAAGGCGGCCGTCGCCGCGCGCGGCGACAGCCCGGACAACTCGGCGGTGAGGTCCTCGCGCAGGTCCTCCAGCAGCGCGCAGTGCGAGGCCACGTCCACCTTGACCCGCCGGCAGAAGACGCCCTCGGCGTCCATGGCGGTCACGAACGCCTCGACGGCCGTGGTCTCCCCGGACACCACCGTCGTGCCCGGCCCGTTGTGCGCGGCGAGCGAGAGCCGGTCCCCGTAGGGCTCCAGCGCCTTGCGCACGTCCGTCACAGGGAGCGAGACCAGCGCCATGGCGCCCTGTCCGCGGTGACGCATCATCAGGGCGCTGCGCCGGCAGATGATCCGCGCCGCGTCCTCCAGCCGCAGTGCGCCCGCGACATGGGCCGCCGCCACCTCACCCATGCTGTGCCCGACGACCCCGGCGGGCCGCACGCCCCAGGACCGGAAGAGCGCCGCCAGCGCGACCTGCATCGCGAAGAGCGCCGGCTGGACGACGTCGATGCGCTCCAGCAGCGGAGCGGCGTCCTCCTCGGTCAGGACCTCGCGCAGCGACCAGTCGACGTACGGGGCGAAGGCCTGCTCGCAGCGCGAGACGGCCAGGTCGAAGGCGGGCTCCGACTCCAGCAGGGCCCGGCCCATGCCGAGCCACTGCGCGCCCTGTCCGGGGAAGACGAAGACGACGCCCGCCTCGTCCGGTACGGCCCGCGCGGCATGGCACGGTTCGCGCAGCCGGCGCAGGAGCTCCTCCTTGTCCGCGAAGGCGAAGGCGGCGCGGAACGCGCGCCCCCGTGGCCCGCCACGCCCCCGCAGCAGTGTCGCCGCGGCCGTGTCCCGGCCCAGCTCCCGCTCGTCCACCCCGGCGGCCCATGCCGCGTGGGTGGCGGCCTGCGCGTGCAGGGCCGCCTCGGTGGCGGCCGACAGGGCCAGGAGCCGTACGGGGCGCCCGTCGCCCGCGGGCGCCCCCGCCCCCGCCTCCGTGTCGGCGGCGGGGGCGGGGCCGAGCACCGCGTGCGCGTTCGTACCGCCGAAACCGAAGGAGCTCACTCCGGCCAGGCCGAGCTCCTCGCGGGAGTCCCAGCGGCGCAGCGAGGTCTGCACGCGCAGCCCGAGCCCGTCGAAGTCGATGTCCGGGTTCGGCTCGGCGCAGTGCAGGGACGGCGGGAGGGCGCCGTGCTCGTAGGAGAGGGCCAGTTTGATCAGGCCGGCGATGCCCGCGGCCGCCTCCAGGTGCCCGAGGTTGGTCTTCACCGAGCCGATCGCGCACGGGCGGTCCTCGGCGCGGCCCTCGTTCAGTACGGTGCCCAGCGCGGCGGCCTCGATCTGGTCGCCGATCGCCGTGCCCGTTCCGTGGGCCTCGACGTAGCCGACCTCCGACGGCCGGGCGCCCGCGCCCGCGAGCGCGAGGCGCACCACGTCCTCCTGCGCCCGGCGGCTGGGCGCCAGCAGGCCGTTGGTCCGCCCGTCCGAGGTCACCGCGGACCCGCGGATCACCGCCGAGACGCGGTCCCCGTCGCGCAGCGCCTCGCTCAGCGGCTTGAGGACGACCGCTCCGGCGCCCTCGCTGCGCACGTAGCCGTCGGCCCGCGCAGAGAAGGCCTTGCAGCGGCCGTCGGGTGCCATGACCCCCGAGTTGTCGAACGCCTCGGTGATCGCCGGGGTGAGGATCACGTTCACGCCGCCGACGACGGCGACGCCGCACTCGCCGCGCCGGATCGCCTCGCACGCGAGGTGGACGGCGACGAGGGACGAGGAGCAGGCCGTGTCGACGGACAGGCTCGGGCCGCGCAGGTCGAGGACGTAGGAGAGCCGGTTGGCGGCGACGCTGGACGCCCCGCCGAGCAGCGAATAGGCATCCGCCGAGGGCGAGTTCGCCAGGACGTCGCGGTAGTCCGAGCTGGAGATGCCCACGAAGACGCCGGTGGCCGAACCGGCCAGGCCGTACGGGTCGATCCCCGCGTCCTCGACCGCCTCCCAGGCGACCTCCAGCATGAGCCGCTGCTGCGGGTCGATCTTGGCGGCCTCGTGCTCGCTGATGCCGAAGAAGTCGAGGTCCAGTCCGCCGACGCCGCCGAGGAAGCCTCCGACGCCGGCGCGGTCGGTGCCGCCGTCGCCGCGGCCCCACCGGGCGAACCGGTCGTCGGGCACCCGGCCGACGGCGTCCACGCCCTGTTCGAGCAGCTCCCAGAACGCCTCGGGGCCGTCGGCGCCGGGGAACCGGCACCCCATGCCGATGATCGCGATCGGTTCGTCGCGGGCCGTGCCGGCCGTGCCGGTGGTGGCGGCGCGGTGCGGTGCGGTGCGGTGCGGTGCGGTGGGGCCGCCCCGGGCGGGCCGCCTGCCCTGGAGGTGGTCCAGGATCTCCTTGAGCGTGGGAAATTCGTACGCGACCGTCGGTGAGACCTTCCGGCCCAGCAGGGCGCCGAGTTCACCGGCCAGCGCCACCGCGTCGATCGAGGACAGGCCGTAGGCGGCCAGCGGCTCGTGGACCGATATCTCGTCTCCCGAACTCATACGGGCCAGCTCGGCGATGCGCCGGCGCAGCCAGGTTTCCAGCTCGGTGTCCTTCATGTGCTCCCCCTGTGTCGTGCTGTTCCGCTGTGGCGAGGTGGTGCGGGTCAGTGCTGCGCGTTCCACGGCGACCGGCCGGCCAGGTACTCCTTCCGGGTCTCGCGGCGCTGGAGCTTTCCGCTCGACGTCTTGGGGAGGGTCCCGGCGGGCAGGAGGACGACCTCGCGGACGGTCAGCCGGTGCTCCTGGGCCACCGCGCGCAGCACGGCGTTCACGACGCCCTCCTGGGCCTCCCGGTCCGAGCCGTCGCCGGCCTCGCGGCGCAGCTCGGCCGCGACCACCACCTGTTCCACGCCGTCCGCGGTCACACCGAAGGCGGCGACGCAGCCGGGGCGGATCGCGGGGTGCGCGTCCTCGGTGGTGCGCTCGATGTCGTGGGGGTAGTGGTTGCGCCCGCCCACGATGATGACGTCCTTGATGCGTCCGCAGACGAACAGGCCGTCCTCCGTCTGGAAGCCCAGGTCGCCCGTGCGCAGGTACGGGCCCTGGTCGCCGCCGTCGGCGAGCGTGGCCTCGAAGGCCTCGCGGCTGAGGTCGGGACGCTGCCAGTAGCCGACCGCGACGCTGTCGCCCGCGACCCAGATCTCACCGACCTGACCCGGACGGCACCGGGTGCGCGCCTGCGGGTCCACGACGGCCACGTCCAGGGAGCGGCTGACGCCGCAGCTGACCAGGACGCGTGCGTCCGGGCTGTCGTCGGGCACGACCACCGCGGCCCCGCGTTCGAGCTCGTTCTCGTCGAAGGACCGCAGCACCCAGGGCCGTTCGACCGGAGCCCCGGTCACCAGTAGCGTGCTCTCGGCGAGCCCGTATACCGGAACGATGGTTTCCGGGCGGAATCCTGTGGAGGCGAATGCCTCGGAGAACCGCTGCATCGACTCGGCGCGAACGGGCTCGGCGCCATTCGTCGCGACCAGCCAGGACGAAAGGTCCAGGGTCGCGCGGTCCTCGTCGGTCACTTTCCGAGTGCACAGGTCGAAGGCGAAGTTGGGGGCCGCGGAAAGCGTTCCCCGGTACGTCGATATCGCTCGCAGCCAACGCACCGGACTCTGCAGGAACGCGACGGTCGGCATGGAGACGGAATGGATTCCCATCATCGCCGGAACGATGATCATCGAGATCAGGCCCATGTCGTGATAGGGCGGCAGCCAACCCACGACGACGGTGGACCCGTCCATGGCGAGGGACGTGCGGATGAGGTCGGTGTTGTGGGTGAGGTTGCCGTGGGTGACCATCACCCCCTTCGGCCGGCCGGTCGAGCCGGAGGTGTACTGCAGGAAGGCCACGGACTTCGGTTCCGGGGACGGCGCGGACCAGCCCGCTCCGGTCCCGTCCGCGATCGTGTCGACCGCCAGCCAGGCCGTTTCCTGGACCTCGGGGATCGTGCGAGCCGTCGTCTCGATGGCCGCCTGGATCCCGGCGGTGGTCAGCACCGCCGCGGGCTGCGCGTCCTCGGCGATACCGGCCAGCCGCAGCAGCCCGCGGGCGCGCTGCGCGGGGTGGGGCAGGTACGCGGGCACCGCGACGACGCCCGCGTACAGGCAGCCGAAGAACGCCACGACGAAGTCCTGGCCGGGCTGGAACAGCAGGAGCGCACGGGAGCCGGGCTCCACGTGCGCGGCGTGCAGGCTCGCGGCGACGGCCCGCGCCTTGGCGTCGAGCGCCGCGAAGGTGAGCGAGGGCTCGGCCTCCTCGCCGTCGGGGAGGAAGGTGAACAGCGGGTGGTCCGGTATGCGCGCGGCGTGCGCGCGCAAGGCGTCGACCACCGTCTCGTGGTGGATCTGGTCCAGGGCAGCGTCAAGCATTCTCAGCCTCATTCAATGCCGGATCGGATGTTCGCACCGGGTGCGGGCCGGCAGGCGGACGGTGGCGTGCGGCGCCGGGAGGGCTGCCGCGCGGGATTCCCCTTCGGGGGTGCCGGAACTCCGGGGCTCACGGGGCCGGTGTTCTCCGCGATATGCGCGGAACTCGCCGGGGCGATCGGCCCGAGGTCACGCGTCGGCCTTGATTCATTCCCCTGCACTGTGGGATCGGCGGAGTGGAGCACGGAAACAAGTACCGGCCAGTACTGGTCGAAACCTTAGGTTGGCCCTTGCTGCGCGGTCAACGTGCTTTGAATGGCCGGAAGTTGGCTGCAATTCCGAGTGACTCGAAAGGTTTCGGCCATCCTCGGCCGGGGCGGGTGCAGCCGAGGGGGCGGAGCGGTGGTACCGCGAGCGGGGGTGACGGAGCGGACATCGGATGAGCATGTTTGAAATTTGCTGAGCGAAAACGATCGTTCGGCGGGGAGTCATCCTGCCAATCTGGCGCAATACTTTCTCGGCGGTGCCGTACGGGGTATGGGCCGTTCGGCCGGGCCGCGACACCTTCGGGCACAAGCGGCCGAACCGGACGGTTCCGGGCGCCCGGAGCGGGCAGGCGTGGGGGTAGCCCCGCCGCTGGTTCGGCTCCGGCCGGTGGGTGGCTGCTGGGGCTGCGTCCCGGGCTGTGCGGTTCGGCTGCCGTCGGTGTTTCGGCTGCGGGCCGGTGGCTGCTGGGGCTCTGCCCCAGGCCCCGCGCCTCAATCGCCGGCGG
>NZ_JBHXAG010000031.1:0-66360 GCF_042726555.1 Streptomyces sp. NPDC060232
GCCGGCGATTGAGGCGCGGGGCCTGGGGCAGAGCCCCAGCAGCCACCGGCCCGCAGCCGAAACACCGACGGCAGCCGAACCGCAGGGCACGGGCGGGCCCAAGCGCTGGTGGGCACGCTCGGCGTCGGCTCAGGACACGCCCCAAGTGCGCCCTACCGCACTCCTCCCCCAGCGAGCACAATCGCCGTGACGACTCACATCGATCGTGAGGGAGGGAGCGCGTGCGCGATCAGGTGCGCACAGCGGACGGGCGCGCTCTGACCGTGGAGCGCTGGGGCGATCCGGACGGCAAGCCCGTCTTCCTGCTCCACGGCATGCCCGGCAGCCGCCTGGGCCCGGCCCCCCGGGGCATGGTCCTCTACCAGCGCCGGATGCAGCTCATCGCCTACGACAGACCCGGCTACGGCGACTCCGACCGCCATCCGGGCCGCACCGTCGCGGACGTGGCCCATGACGTGGCCGCCGTGGCCGACGCCCTCGGCCTGGACAGGTTCGCGGTGGCCGGCCGCTCCGGAGGCGCCGCCGGCGCCCTCGCCTGCGCCGCCCTGCTGCCGGACCGGGTCACCCGTACCGCGGCGATGGTCGGGCTGGCCCCCAGGGACGCGGAGGACCTGGACTGGTTCGCCGGGATGGCCGCGTCGAACGTCAAGGAGTACACCACCGCCTCCACCGATCCCGAGGAACTGGCCGCCCGGCTGATCCCGCGCGCCGACGGCATCCGCAAGGACCCGGGGCGGCTGCTGGACGAGCTGCGCCGGGAACTGACCGACAACGACCGCATGATCGTCTCCGATGCCGGGCTGCGGTCGATGCTGTTGCGGAACTACCGCGAGGGGCTGCGCCGTTCGGCGTACGGATGGATCGACGACGTCCTCGCCTTCAGCCGCCCCTGGGGCTTCGACCCCGCCGACATCCGCTGCCCGGTGATGATCTGGCACGGGGAGCTCGACGTGTTCTCCCCCGTGGGCCACTCCCGTTGGCTGGCCCGCCGGATCCCGGGGGCCACCACCACGATCGAGCCGGCCGCCGCGCACTTCGCCGCCCTGCGCGCGCTGCCCGACGTACTGAACTGGCTGCTGCGCGACCTCCCCACCCCGCCCCTCAGCGAACAACAGCCGGCGTGAAGGCCGTTCGGGGTCGGGGGGAGCCGCACCCGCCCCCTCCGTGCCGCTGAATAGACGTCACATGTGCGCCTACCAGCGCGACTTGGCCCCGGCCACGGCCCGTGCAACCGCCCTCTACCCGCTGCCCGGCGGGGAGGAAGGCCGCCGGCCGCCCTCTGAGTCCGGTGCGCCGTCCGGGACGACCGCGCTCCCGGCCACCGGGATCCGCGCGCAGGCCCCCTCCGCGGCCATGGACCCCGTGCAGCCCGGCCGTGCGCGGCGCGGCCTCGGCGCCGACCGGCCGCCGGGTGGGCGGAGGCGCAGGTCACGGGCGGTTCCCGCCCCGTACCGTCCCCGCCCGGACCCCCCTGCCCGGCCCGGCGCGATCCCCGACCGGGTCCGGCACCAGGAGAAATGGATCTTGCCGTCCGGCGAACGGCCGAATACGCCACGTCGAGAAATACGCCGCACTCGCTATAGAACGGTTGACCAGGCGTCATGTCTCGGTTGCCAATGGGGTGTGGCCGAGTAAAGTCCACGCTTGACGGCAGCCGTCGCTGTCGTCATTCACATGCCCATTCCACATGGCTTCCCCGAGGACGGTGTCGTGAACACTTCCGCAACCCCCCCGACCAGCACGGTCAAGGCCCGCCGGGTCCCGCTCGCCAAGATCGACGTCGAGACCGCCGCCGCGGCCGCGACGCTCGGCCGCGTGCTGCCCGCCGAATCCGGCCGTCCGGTTCAGGCACCGATCTTCAACTCCGCGCTCTGACACGCAGTAGGCGCTCTAGACTGGCGGAATGACCGGCCTGATCGCATTTCGCGAGATCGTCCTGAAAGTCCACAGCAGATGCGATCTGGCTTGTGATCATTGCTATGTCTACGAACACGCAGATCAGAGCTGGCGAGCCCGGCCGAAAGTGATCTCCCCCGAGGTTATTTCACGGACCGCGTCCAGGCTCGCCGAACATGCCCGTGACCATGCACTCCCCTCCGTCACGGTGATTCTCCACGGAGGGGAACCCCTGTTGGCGGGCACGGCCCGGCTCCGACTCGTCTGCGAGGAGTTCAGCCGGGCGCTCACCGGCATCGCCGCCCTCGACCTGCGGATCCACACCAACGGGCTCCAGCTCAGCAGCCGTTACCTCGACCTCTTCGCGGAGTTCGGCGTCCGCGTCGGCGTCTCCCTCGACGGGGACCGTGCCGCGAACGACCGCCACCGCCGCTTCGCGGACGGCCGTACGAGCCACCCGCTGGTCCTCGCCGCCGTCGCGCTGTTGCGCTCCCCGCCCTACCGCCACCTCTACCAGGGCCTGCTCTGCACCGTGGACGTGGCCAACGATCCCGTCGCCGTGCTCGACGCGCTCGTCGAACTCGACCCACCGCGGGTGGACTTCCTCCTCCCGCACGCCACCTGGGAGACGCCCCCCGTCCGGCCGGACGGCGCCCCCGACGCGTATGCCCGCTGGCTCCTGCGGATCTTCGACCACTGGGAGCGGCTGGGCCGCCCGGTGCCCGTACGGCTCTTCGAGTCACTGCTGTCCACCCTGCGCGGCGGTCCCAGCCTCACCGAGTCGCTCGGCCTCGCGCCCACCGACCTCGTCGTCGTCGAGACCGACGGGACCCTGGAGCAGGTGGACTCCCTCAAGAGTGCCTTCGAGGGGGCCGCGGCCACCGGGTTCAACGTCTTCGACCACGCCTTCGACCAGGTCGCGGCCCACCCCGGGGTCCGGGCCCGCCAGCTGGGCCTGGCGGGCGTCAGCGATACGTGCCGCCGCTGCCCCGTCGTACGTTCGTGCGGGGGCGGTCTCTACACCCACCGCTACCGCGACCGCAACGGCTTCGACAACCCCTCCGTGTACTGCACCGACCTGCGCGAACTCGTGGACGGGGTCGAGGGCCGCACCGCGCACCGGGAGACCGCTCCGCAGCTGTCGGACCCGGCCGAACTGGCCCGCTCCCAGGAGGAGCTGACCCGGATCCTGCTGGCCCGGCTGAACGCGGACCTGGCCGACGACCCCGACTGGGCGCGCGCCTGGGAGCTGGTGGCCGCGGTGGAGCGGGCCGGTGAGGCCGGCGCCGACGCGCTGGACGCCGTACTGGACCACCCGTTCACCCGGACCTGGGTCCTGGCGGCCCTGGACGCCGGGCGGGAGGGCCGCACCGGCGGCGCGGAGGCGGCCCGCAGGCTCACCGCGCTGGCCGCGGCGGCCGTGCTGCGCGGCGGGCTGGACCTGCCGGCCGAGGTGGCCTACCGGGACGGCGAGGTGTACCTGCCGACGCTCGGACTGCTGCGGCTCGGGGAGCCGGGCACGGAGGGCCGGGCCTCGCTACGCGTCACCGACGAGGGGTACGCCGTCCGGGACGGCCGCTCCGAGCACCGCTTCGGGCCGGCGGCGGGCGACGCCCGCTGGCAGCCCGTCCGCACCTGGTCGCCGGGCCCGGACACGGCGCCGGTGGCCCTGGAGGACCTCGACCCGTACCGCAACTGCTTCCCCCGCCCTCCCAGGCTCCGGCTCGGCGCCGGCGAGGCCGAGGAGTGGCGGGGCAGGCTCGACCGGGCCTGGGCGCTGCTGCACAAGGCGGTGCCCGGGTTCGCCCGGACGGCCGAGGCCGGGCTGACCACCCTGACGCCCCTCGCGGGCGGCCCGCGGGCCGGCGGCTGGGGCGAGGCGGGCCGGAGCGGGCCGGGTGCGCTCGGGGTGCCGTACGCGGCGGGCGTACGGGAGACCGCGCTGGCGCTGCTGACCGGGCGGCGGCGGACCCGGCTGCGGGCCCTGACCGAGGTGACCGACCTGTACGCGCTGGACGGTGAGTGGCAGCACCCGTCGCCGTGGCGGTCGCGCCCGGTGCCGGTGTCGCGGCTGCTGGCCGACGTGCACGAGCGGGTGGCGGTGGAGGCGTACCGGCGGGCGACGGCGGGGCACGAGCCGGGCGGCTCGGAGCGCATCCACGAGGCCCTGGACCGGCTGTCGGGGGCGGCGGAGCTGACGGTCACCGGCAAGCGCCTGGTGGCGGAGCTGCGCTACGAGCTGAAGGCGGTCGACGCGTGAGCGGCGTCCACTCCCCCTCCCACTCCCCCTCCCCGGCCCCCGCCCCGGCGGGCCCGGGCCGGGGCCGCCGGGCCACGGGCGCCCTGCAGCTCGCGGTGCAGCTGCGGCTGCTCGGGGTCCGGCCGGGGATGCGGCTGTTGGTACACGCCTCCCTGCGCGGGACCGGGCTGCGCGCGGAGCAGCTGCGCGACGCCCTGAGGGGCGTCCTGGGCCCGCGCGGCACCCTGGTGGCGCCCGCGTTCACCCCGGAGAACTCCAGGACGTCCAGCGCCCACCTGGAGCGGATCGCCGGAATGGACGAGGCGGAGGTGCGGGCGTTCGTCGACCGGATGCCGGCCTTCGATCCGGCGAGCACCCCCAGCCACGGCATGGGCTCCCTCGCGGAGGCCGTCCGCACGGCGCCGGGGGCCGCGCGCAGTTCCCACCCTCAGACGTCCTTCGCCGCGCTCGGCGCGGACGCGCAGCGGCTTTGCGCCGGTCACCGCCTTGAATGCCACCTCGGCGAGGAGTCGCCCCTGGGAAAGCTGTGCTGGGAGGGCGGACAGGTGCTCATGATCAATGTGGGGTTTGCTGTCTGCACCGCTTTCCATCTCGCCGAGTATCGAATTCCCAAGCCCCCCTTGCGCATGTACGAGTGTGTGGTGAAGGTGAACCTTCCGGAGGGGCGTCAGGGGTCCCGCCAGGAGGGGGAGTGGACCGCATACGAGGACGTCGCGCTGGACGACGGCGATTTCGCGGAGATCGGCAGGGCGTTCCCGGATTCGCGGGTGCGCAGGGGACGGGTCGCAGGGGCGTCGGCCATGCTCTTCTCCGTCCCGGACGCCGTGGACCACGCCCTTGAGTGGATGACCGAAAACAGACGCTGATTGACTGAACGATGAGGGGATGTGGCGAAGCAGCTCCGGAATGATGTTTCTTCGCTCGCAGCTTCGGGACGGGGGGCGTGTGCCCGCATCAGTGCAGCCGTATTTTTTTCTCAGTTATGCGCATACACCGAGATTCGGGGCCGGGGGGCCCGACCCCGACATGTGGGTCGAGCGCCTGTTCCGTGATCTCTGCAGCCATGTCATGGCGCTGACGGATCTGCCCGCCGGGGCCGAGGCCGGTTTCATGGACCGGGAGATACGCAGCGGCGAGGGCTGGTCGGAGCGGCTCGGGGCGGCGCTCGCCACCTGCCGGGTCTTCGTGCCGCTGTTCTCGCCGCGGTACTTCGCCAGTGAGATGTGCGGCAAGGAGTGGTACGCCTTCGCGCAGCGGGCGATCCATCAGGGGGCATTGAGCAACCAGCCGGCCGAGGCCATCGTGCCGGCGCTATGGGTGCCGGTCCCCCCTTCGCAACTCCCGGGCCCCGCAGAGCGGTTGCAGTTCAACCACAACACCTTCGGCGAGCGGTACGTCACCGACGGGCTGTACGGGCTGATCAAACTGCGCGGCTACGCCGAGCAGTACGAGCGGGCGGTGTACGAGCTGGCCAAGCGCATCGTCCGGGTCGCCGAGACAGTCCGCCTCGAACCCGTCCGGCCGCTGGACTACCGGGGCGTGCCGAGCGCCTTCGGCCCCGCGGGCAGCGGCAGCCCCGCCCGCACCCTGCACGTGACCGTGGCCGCCGCCTCCCGGCACGACCTGCCGGACGGCCGCAGCCCGGAGTACTACGGGGACAGCGCGCTGGAGTGGAACCCGTACCACCCGGCGGCGCAGCGGCCCATCGCCTACGTCGCCGAGGACCTGGTCAAGAACCTCAACTACCAGACCAGCATCGGCTCCTTCGACGACGAGGCCGGGCACTACGACAGCAAGCAGCCGCCGACCCGGCCGGAGATCCTGATCGTGGACCGCTGGGTGGTGGAGGACGAGCACCGCCGCCAGCGCCTGGCCGCCTTCGACCAGGAGTCCCGCCCGTGGGTCCACGTGGTCGTGCCGTGGAACCGCTACGACCACCAGAGCCGTGCGAAGGAGCTGGAGCTGGCGCGGCGGCTGGAGGAGACCCTGCCGGTCAAGATGGGCCAGGGCCGGGCGGCCTGCCGGGCCGCCGCCAACGGGGTGGCGAACATGGAGACCCTCGGCCAGATCCTGCCGCAGGTGGTCGAGGCCGCGGCGCAGCAGTTCCTCAGACACGCCCAGGTCTACCTGCCGGCCGGCAACTCCCACACCGAACGCCCGCGGCTGCTGGGGCCGATGGGGATGAGCGGGCCTCCGGCCCCGCCGCGGGCGCCCTTCCCGCCCGACACGCCCAGCGGCCACAACGACGGCAACGACAGCAACGACACCGACCGGGGGGACGCGGATGACAGCGAGTCGTGACAGCAGGGACGGCCGTGACGGACGCATCGTCACCTTCTACTCGTACAAGGGCGGCACGGGCCGCACCATGGCGCTGGCCAACACCGCCTGGATCCTGGCGGCCAACGGCAAGCGGGTCCTGGCCGTGGACTGGGACCTGGAGGCTCCGGGCCTGCACCGCTTCTTCCACCCCTTCCTGGACCCGTCCACGCTCGGGGCCACCACCGGGGTCATCGACCTGATCAGCGAGTACGCGTGGGCCGCCACCAGTCCGGTGGCGCGCGCGGACGACTGGCACAAGGACTACGCGCGGATACAGCCGCACGCCGTCTCGCTCACGCCGGAGACGCTGGGCTGGGAGTTCCCGGACGGCGGCACCCTGGACTTCGTCTCGGCGGGCCGGCAGAACCGCGAGTACTCCGCGACCGTGTCCACCTTCGACTGGGACAACTTCTACGACCGGCTCGGCGGCGGGCTCTTCTTCGACGCCTTACGCGCGGACATGAAGAGCAACTACGACTACGTCCTGATCGACAGCCGCACCGGTCTGTCCGACATCGCGGACATCTGCACCGTGCACCTGCCGGACATCCTGGTGGACTGCTTCACCCTGTCCGACCAGTCCATCGACGGTGCCGCGTCGGTCGCCCGCCAGATCGACGAGCGGTTCAACGACCGCGGCATCAAGATCTACCCGGTCCCGATGCGGATCGACGAGGGCGAGAAGGAGAAGGCCGACGCGGGCCGGGCGCTGGCCAGGATCAAGTTCGACCGGTTCCCGGGCGGCCTGGTCGGGGACGAGCTCACCTCCTACTGGGGCGCGGTGGAGATCCCGTACCGGCCCTACTACGCCTACGAGGAGACGCTGGCCACCTTCGGCGACGAGGCGGGGCTGACCAACTCGCTGCTCTCGGCCTTCGAGCGGCTGACCGCCGTGGTCACCGAGGGGGAGATCACCTCCATGCCGGCCATCGGCGAGGAGGTCCGGCTGCGCATCAGGGACGCGTTCACCCGGCGCCGCCCGGCGCTGCCGGCGGACCTGTTCCTGTCCTACGTCGCCGAGAACCGGATGTGGGCCGACTGGATCGAGTCGGTGCTGACCCGGGCCGGCTTCCGGGTGGTGCCCAAGGACGTCTCGGCCGAGCGGCCGCCGGCGGGCGCCCCGGCCTCCGCCGGCGGTGACACGCTGGGCGGCGGCACGGGCATCAGCATCGACACCGCGGCCCGGACCGTGGTGCTGCTGTCCACGGCGTACCTGAAGTCCGCCCGGGCCGTGGACGTGTGGGAGCGGGCGGCAGCCGAGGACCCGACGGGCGGGCGGCGCCAGCTGGTGCCGCTGAGGGTGGGTGACGTGCGGCTCGCCACGCCGTACATCGACCGCAACCCGGTGGACCTCTTCCGGCTCGACGAGGTGCACGCCACGGCCGCGCTGCTGCGCGCGGTGGAGCGGCCGATGGCCCTGCCCGACAGCGTGGCGAGCGCCTCGCAGCCCGGCCCGCGCTTCCCGGGGACCGTCCCGAAGATCTGGAACGCGCCGCCCCGCAACCCGGGGTTCACCGGCCGCAGCATGGTGCTGGAGCGGATGCGCGACCAGCTCGGCGGCGGGATGGCCGTGGTGCTGCCGCAGCCGCAGACCCTGTTCGGCCTCGGCGGCGTCGGCAAGACCCAGGTGGCGCTGGAGTACGTGCACCGGTTCATGGCCGACTACGACCTGGTGTGGTGGATCTCCTCGGAGCAGACCGACGACGTGGTCGCGGCCCTCGCGGAGCTGGCCGTACGGCTGGGCGCGCAGACGGGCGAGGACATGGCGGCCGCCTCCCAGGAGGCGATCGACCTGCTGCGGCGCGGGGTGCCGTCCTCCCGCTGGCTGCTGGTCTTCGACAACGCCGACGATCCCGAGGCCCTCAAGCGGTTCTTCCCGCCGGGGGGTCCGGGCCATGTGCTGGTGACCTCCCGCAACCAGTCCTGGTCCCAGTACGGTGACGCGCTCCCGGTGGACGTGTTCCTGCGCGAGGAGTCCATCGAGCACCTCCAGCGCCGGGCCCCCGGGCTCAGCAAGGAGGACGCCGAGCAGGTCGCGGTCGCGGTGGGCGACCTGCCGCTGGCCGTCGAGCAGGCGGGCGCCTGGATCGCGGAGACCGCGACGCCGGTGGCCGTGTACATCGAGCAGCTGGCCCAGCAGGCGGCGAGCGTCCTGGGGCTGAACCAGCCGCCCGGATATCCGGAGCCGGTGGCCGCCACCTGGAACATCTCCATAGAGCGGCTCCAGTCGCGTTCCCCGGCCGCCGTGCGGCTGCTCCAGCTGTGCGCGTTCCTGGCGCCCGAGCCGATCTCGGCGAACCTGCTGTACAGCAAGGAGATGATCGACGCCCTGAAGCCGTACGACGCCTCGCTCCAGGAGAAGCTGGTGCTGGGGCGGGTGATCCGGGAGATCGGCCGGTTCGCGCTGGCCAAGGTCGACCAGGTCAGCAACAGCATCCAGGTGCACCGGCTGGTGCAGGCGGTGATCCGCTCGCAGATGCCGGAGGAGGACCAGCGGGAGGCCCGGCACGCCGTCCACCGGATCCTGGCCGGGGCCCGGCCGGACGACGACGAGCCGATCGACAACCCGGAGACGTGGCCGCGGTTCAACACCATCTGGTCGCACCTCTCGCCGTCCGAGGCCCGGTACTGCAAGGAGCCGGAGACGCGCAGGCTGCTGATCGACCGGGTGCGCTACCTGTGGAAGCGCGGCGACTTCAAGGCCGCCTACCAGCTCGGCGAGGAGCTGCGCGAGGCCTGGAAGGAGATGCTGGGCAACGACGACCTCCAGTACCTGTACCTGCGCTTCCACCTGTCGAACATCCTGCGCTCGCAGGGCCGGTTCGTGGAGGCGAAGGAGCTGGACGAGGTCACGCTGGAACGGCAGAAGGCGGTGCTGGGGCCCTCGCACCCGCACACGTACATGACCACGAGCGGTCTGGCCAACACGCTGGGCGCGCTGGGCCAGTACGGGCAGGCGATGGAGCTGGCGACCGACGCGCACGACGGGTTCAGCCAGATCTTCCACGAGGCGCACCCGCGCACGCTGGCGGCGGCGAACAACCTGGCGCTGAACCTGCGGCTGGTGGGCCAGTACACCAGAGCCCGTGAGATCGACACCGAGGTGTACGACCTGCGCACGGAGGTGCTCGGGCCGGAGCACCCGTACACCCTGTCCTCGGCGCAGAACCTGGCCCGCGACCTGCGCGAGGTGGGCCGGTACGAGGACTCGGTGCAGCTGCTGAGCCGGACGTACGAGATCTACAAGCGGACGCTGGGCCGGGCCTTCCCGGGCACCCTGTCGGCCGCGAAGAACCTGGCGGTGTCGCTGCGCCGGGCCGGCCAGCTGGAGGACGCGCTGCGGCTGACCACGGCCACCCGGGCCCGCTACCGGGCCAAGTACACCTCGGTCAACCCGGACCTGCTCTCCTGCGAACTGAACCTGGCCTCGGACCTGTTCGCGACCGGGGACCCGGGACGGGCGCGGGACCTGGCGCAGGAGGTGGTGGACGAGTACATGAAGGTCCCGGGCGAGCGGCACCCGTACACCCTGGCGGCCGTGAACAACCTGGCGGTCTTCCACTGGGGCACGGGCGCGGCGGAGCCGGCGGAGGCGATGCTGCGGCACACGATCCGGCTGATGCGGGACGTGCTGGGCGACAACCACCCGCACACGGTCTTCGCCACGCTCAACCTGGCGAACGCACGGGCCGATCAGGGTGACCCGGAGGGGGCCCTGGAACTGGAGCGGCTCGCGGTGATGCGGCTGCGCGAGGTGCTCGGGGCGCATCATCCCGAGACCTTGGCGAGCGGCTCCAACATGGCGGTCAGCCTGGACTCGATGGGCCGCAAGGAGGAGGCGGCCCGGGTGCGGAACGAGGCGGTGGTCGAACTGACCCGGCTGCTCGGCGAGGAGCACAGCCTCACCCGGTACGCCCGTGACGAGCGGCGGGTCCACCGGGATCTGGAGCCTCTGGCCGTGTGATCCGACGGAGGGCGGCGGGGCTCCGGTGCCCGCCGCCCGCCACCCGACTCCTGGGGGGCGTTGTGACCGACAGCATGACCTTTCGAAACGAGGACCTGCCGGCCCTCTTCCACCACACGGACCAGGCGGCGATCTCCCGGCAGCGGGAGTCCACGCAGGCGACGAGGACCCAGCTGCTGCTGCTCGTCGTGGCCGCGGGGGCGGCGGCCCTGCCGCCGGGGCCGGAACTCGGCCCGCTGCACCTCTTCGGGCTGCTGAGCGTGCTCGGCTACGCGGGGGTGCTGGGCGTGGGCATGCGGGCGACCCGGCGCCGGGCCCGCCCGCAGTGGCAGCTCAACCGCAGTGCGGCGGAGTTCATCAAGTCCTTGGCCTGGCGGTACGCGGTGCACGGGGCGCCGTTCGGCAGCGACGTGGCCGATCCCGGGGAGACGTACCGGACACGGCTGGAGGCGGGTCTGGCCGAGCTGCGGAAGATGGGCTGGGAGGATCCGCGGACGTCCGGTGCCGTGCCGGAGGGCGCGGAGATCACCGGGGCGATGCAGCGGCTGCGCGGCAGGGACTACCACGTGCGGCGGGAGACGTACGTCCGGGACAGGCTGATCGAGCAGCGCAACTGGTACCGGCGGCGGACGGAGGTGTCCCGGCGGGCGACGTACCTGTGGTCGTGGACGATCGTCCTGCTGACCTGTCTGGCGCTGCTGTTCGCCGTGCTGAGGGCGTTCGGTTCGGGTCCGGGGACGGGCCTGACGGGGCTGCTGAGCACGGCGGCGGCGGCCGGTATCGCCTGGAACGAGGTGCGCCGCCACCACCCGCTGATCGAGGCGCACACCCTGATCGAGCAGGACCTGGCGGCGATGATGGTCGTGATGCAGACGACCATCACCGAGTCGCAGTGGCCGTCGTCGGTGTACGAGACCGAGCGGTACGTCTCGCCGCAGCACACGGACTGGCTTGCCCGGCACAGCAGTTGAGGCGACGGCCGAAGTGAGACGTGCCGGTGGCGCGAGGGCGTGGGTCAGTCCCGGGACACGCCCTCGCGCCACAGGACGGTGACCGGCTTGCCCAGGGACCGGGCGTAGGCGACGATCTCGGCGGTGCCGCCGTGCCCGCGGGCGGGCCGGCCGTCCCAGACGGCGACGAGCCGGTCGCAGGAGTCGGCGATGTAGGTGCCCGCGGCGTAGTAGGCCTCGTCCGTGGAGCGGGCGAAGCCCATCCGGATCTCCTGGGTGGCCCGGCGCCTGAGGCGCTGGTAGCGGTCGAGCGCCTCGGTGCCCTCGAAGGCCTCTTCGTAGTCCTCGCTGGGGATCACGACGGTCAGGTCGGCGCCGCATTCGAGTGCGACGGCCGCGAACAGCTGGTCCGCGCCGTCGGCGAGGCTGGAGAGGGCCTCCAGCGGCCCTTCACGGCCGCCCAGTACGGCCCGCAGGCCGCTCTCCACATGGCCGAGCACCGCGTCGGGGAGGGACCGGTGCCCGGTCACGCCGATGCGTTTCATGCAGGAACCTGCTTCCCCCGGGGACACGGCCGCCCTGGACATCCTCCCAGAAGGCGGGAGGACGTCCAGGGTGCCGGCAGGGGCGCACGGGATACAGGTCAGTAGACGCTGACCCCGTAGGCGTTGAGGGCCTCGACCACGGGCTGGAAGAAGGTGGTGCCGCCCGAGGAGCAGTTGCCGCTGCCACCGGAGGTGAGGCCGACGGCACGGGTGCCGGAGTAGAGCGGGCCGCCGCTGTCGCCGGGCTCGGCGCACACGTTGGTGCGGATCATGCCGTAGACGACGTCGCCGCCGCCGTAGTTGACGGTGGCGTTGAGGCCGGTGACCCGGCCGCTGTGGATGCCGGTGGTGGAGCCGCGCCGGGTCACGGACATGTTGACCGTCGCGTTGACGGCGCTGGTGATGTCCTGGCTGCCGACGGTCCCCGGGGGCGCGGGCGTGTTGCTGGCGTACTTGATGAGGCCGTAGTCGTTGTTGGGGAAGCTGGACCCGGCCGTGGAGCCGAGGACGTTCGTACGGGCGGAGTTCGTCCACCAGGTGCCGGCGCCGTCGGTGCAGTGCCCGGCGGTCAGGGCGTAGTAGTTGGCGCCGCTGCGGACGTTGAAGCCGAGCGAGCAGCGCCAGCTGTTGGCGTAGATGGCGTCGCCGCCGGAGGCCAGCTTGGTGAGCTTGCCGGGGATGCGCTCGATGCGCAGCGCCCCCGCCTCGGTTCCGGCCTCGCGCTTGATTCTCGCGATGGCCGCGGCGGAGACGGTGGAGTCGGCGGAGACCACGAGGGTCCCGGTGGCGGGGTCGGCGTGCCAGGCGGTGCCCGCGATGTCGGCGCGCAGGACGGAGGCGCCGGCCGAGGCGAGCCGGTCGGCGCTGAATCCGCCGTCCTGTGGGTCCGCGCTCGCCGCCGTGGGTGCGGCGAGCGCTGCGGCGGCGGCCAGGCCGGTGGCCACCGCGAGCAGCCTGTTACGGGTGGTGCGCTTGATCCTCACTTCTCGTCCTCCTGGAGAGGTTCGGGGGCCCGGCGGTTGTGGGGGTGCCAGAGCCCGTGAGGCGCAGCCGGGGGCACGGGGGGCGCATGAACTTTGGCCGTGTCCCTGACAAGCGCTGTCGGGAGTGTCCTGTCGTCGGATACCGGTCGCAAGAGCGGCTTTCGGCCTCCGCGTGCCGCGCTTCACCGTGGGGTGCGGTGTGTTCCGGGGCGGTGGCGGAGGCCGGGGGAAGGGGCCCGCGAGGGCGCGGTCGGACGGCGCGGCGGATCCCGGTCGGGGTCCACGGTGATCGCGCCCCGCGCCTGGGATATGCCGGCCTGCGGGCGGCGGAGGGGGCGTCGGCCGTGCCGGGCGCGCCCATGGCCGGCGCCCGGGAGGCTGCGCCCGACGACCTGTGGACGGTCCCCGGCGCTGGCGGTCCGGAGGGCGCCGCCGCCGCGGGCGCGCCCGCGGCATGTCCGCGAAACAGCACCGGCCGCCTCCAGCGCGGGCCCCGCCGCGTCCCGCGCCACGGGGTCTCCCCAGGCCGGTGCGGCGGAGGGCCGCCCGCGTACCGGACGTGCTCGGGCTTCCCCGGGTACGCAGCCGGCTGCGGTGCCAGGTGCCGCCGGGCAGGTGGGGCCGTGCGGGCCCGGAACGGCCGGAATTCGACCTTCCGGGTCGGTGGCGGGCCGGGGGCCGCCTCCCGGCACGCACAGACCGCACGGGGCGGACACGGTCGCGGCCCTGTGCTCGCGCCGTGTCCGCCGGGCCGCGTGCGGATCGTCTGCGTCATCGCTCATCCCGCTCAGCCCTTCCACGCACGTCCGGGCGGGAATCCCCGCATACGCCGTCCGGGCGCGCGGAACTGACGCGGGCTCAGTCGCAGCAGCAGCCGCAGTTGCAGTCGCAGCAGCCGCCGCCCCCGCCGCCGCCGCCGGAGCCACCCTCGGAACCGCCGGTCGCCGAGGAGTTCGGCCGGCAGCAGTCGCAGCACTCGCAGGCGTCGCACCACGGGTCCCGCTTCTTGCGCGACCAGGGGCCCTCGTGTTCGGTACAGCAGATCTGGCAGGTGCAGAAGAGCCCGATGGCCACGGCGCAGCCGGCCAGCAGGCCGCGGCGGGGCCGCTGCGGGTGCTGACCGCCACCGCTGAAACCGCCGCCTCCGCCACCGCCGAAGCCGTCGCCGCCGAGCCCGCCGCCACCGCTGCCGTACCCGCCGGACCTCGCGGGCGGCGGGCCGCCCGGTGCCTGGGGGCTGTTCGGGCCGTAGGGGTTCGCGCCGTACGGAGCGCCACCGTAGGGGTTGCCGCCGTTCCCGCCGTACGGGTTCGAACCGTACGGGCTCGGGCCCTGCCCGGCCGACACGGTGGCCGTGTGGCCGCAGCTCATGGTCCCGAAGGCCCGGTCGACCGAGGTGCGCAGTTCGTGCACGAGCAGTTGGTGGGCCAGCCCCGCGTCGGCGAACTCGACCTCGCCCAGAGCCAGCCTGATGCCGTGCAGGGCGTCGTCGCAGAGCCTGCGGGCCTCGGCGCGCGAGGTGCCGGTGGCGGTGAGCGGGTTCCAGGCGCCCGCCTCCGCGTCGGCGCCCTGGTCCTCGACCGCGTCCAGCAGGTGCGCGAGCCGCCCGAAGTAGCGGCCGGCCTCGGCCAGCGCGGCGGCGTTTCCCGGCCGTCCGGCCAGATGCGCGGTATGCGCGAAGGCGGCGGCCGTCGCGGTCTCCGTCGGCTCGGTCACCACGAGCACCGAGGTGCCGAGGCCGGCCAGTGTCTCGATGCCCGCCTGCCGGTCCACCGCGTCCACGAGCACCGCGGTGTCGAAGCCGAGCGAGGCGCCGGTGCGTGCACCGGCCCGGTCCCAGCCGCGGGCCACCTTGCGCGCGGCGAGGGCGATGGGGGCGCGGGCCAACAGGCCGTCCCGGTCCGCCACGTGGTCGCGCACCTTCGCGGAGGCCAGGACGAGGGAGACGGCGGCCGCGAGCCTGGCGCCCTCGCCCTTGGCGACGGCGGCGGTGCGCATCCCGCGCAGCGGGCAGGGGCCGGCGGTGCGCCGGGAGCCGGGTGCGGGACCGGACTGAGCCTCCGTCAGAACGGAGACGAGCAGACCGTCATAGTTCGTGACGATCCGGGCGAACTGCCCGTGATCCCCCCGAAGTGCCAGGCACAGCCCGCACAGATGGGCCATCCACTCCGCCTTGAACCGCTCTCCGAGCCGGTGCGTGCAAGGTCTGACTATGCCGAACAAGCTGCTGCCCCCGTGTGTCGTACGCGTGCCTGCCCGGCATCGTATCGACCCGTCTCCTTCACCCGTACGCCCCCGCCGCCCACCCGTACGGCGGCGGCGGTCGTATTTTCACTCAGTCAGCAGCGGTAGGGACCAGGATCCTTGACCGTGCAACGGATGTTCTGCACCAGTACCGTCACGAAACCCCTGCGCGGCGACTATCCACTTGGCGCGTTGTCAGCATCATGGACGAGCATAGGGGCAGCGGAGAGAAGACAGACTGACCGCGGTGAAAGGAGGCAGTCCATGGGTTCGGTGCGCAAGGCGAGTGCCTGGCTGGGTCTCGTGGAGGACAGCGACGACGAGCGCTACTACGACGACGACTACGCGGAGGCCGCCCACGGTTCCGTCGCGGGCCCCGGTGACCAGTGGGTGACCGACCCCCGCGTCAAGGTGGCCTCCGAGTCGGCCAACGAGCACGGCCGCCGGATCGCGACGGTCACCCCGGACGGATTCCGTGACGCGCGCGGCATCGGCGAGCTGTTCCGCGACGGTGTCCCGGTGATCGTGAACCTGTCGTCGATGGACCCGACCGACGCGAAGCGCGTCGTCGACTTCGCGGCCGGGCTGACCTTCGGGCTGCGCGGTTCGATCGAGCGGGTGGCGACCAGGGTCTTCCTGCTGACCCCGGCCGACACCCAGATCGTGAGCGGCGAGCCCGGCGGCCGCTCGCGCGACTTCTTCAACCAGAGCTGAGCAGGGCTCTCACCGGAAGGCGTCCAGCCCGGTGAGCGCCTTGCCCAGCACCAGCTGGTGCATCTCGACGGTGCCCTCGTAGGTGAGGACCGATTCGAGGTTGGTGGCGTGCCGCATGACGGGGTATTCGAGAGAGATCCCGTTGGCGCCGAGGATGGTCCGCGCGGTGCGGCAGATCTCGATGGCCTCGCGGACGTTGTTGAGCTTGCCGAAACTGATCTGTTCCGGCCGCAGGGTGCCCGCGTCCATCCGCCGGCCCAGGTGGTGGGCGAGCAGGATGCCCTTGTGGAGTTCGAGGGCCATGTCCGCCAGCTTGGCCTGGGTGAGCTGGAAGCCGCCGATCGGCTTGCCGAACTGCTCCCGCGTCCTGGCGTAGTCGAGTGCGGCCTCGAAACTGGCCCGCGCCGCGCCCATGGACCCCCAGATGATCCCGTACCGCGCGTGGCTGAGACAGCCGAGCGGTCCCTTGAGCCCGGTGACGAGCGGCAGCACCGCGTCGGCGGGCAGCCGTACGTCGTCCATGACCAGCTCGCTGGTGACGCTGGCCCGCAGCGACCACTTGTGCTTGATCTCCGGCGCGGAGAAGCCGGGCGTGTCGGTGGGCACGGCGAAGCCGCGGATCCCGTCGTCGGTCTGCGCCCACACCACGGCCACCGCCGCGACGGAGCCGTTGGTGATCCACATCTTGCGGCCGTTCAGCACCCAGTCCGTGCCGTCGCGCTTGGCGTAGGTCCGCATCGCCGCCGGGTCCGACCCCACATCGGGCTCGGTCAGCCCGAAGCAGCCGATCAGCTCGCCCGCGGCCATGCCGGGCAGCCAGCGCTGCTTCTGCTCCTCCGAGCCGTACTTCCAGATCGCGTACATGGCGAGCGAGCCCTGCACCGACACCAGCGACCGGATCCCGGAGTCGGCGGCCTCCAGCTCCAGGCAGGCCAGGCCGTACTGCACGGCGCTGGCACCGGCGCAGCCGTATCCCTCCAGGGACATCCCGAGCGCCCCGATGGCGCCGAGTTCCCGCGCCAGTTCCCGGATCGCGGGCAGCTCGCCGCTCTCGTACCACTGGGCGATGTTCGGCAGCACCCGGTCCGCGGCCCAGCCGCGGACGGTGTCCCGGACGGCGAGGTCCTCGGGCCCGAGAAGCTCGTCGAGCCCGAGCGGATCGGTGGGTACGAAGGACACGGGGCCTCCCGGCGGCCTGAGCGGAACCTGGTGCTGTGACCGCGAAGGTTCACCGGGTCACAGCACTGGCGGCGCAAGTTTTGCGCCCACCCGAAGCTATTGGCCTGCGGCGGGCAAATCCAGCCCTACTTTCCGGCGCCGGCCTGCTCCACCGCGGCCGGCCGCACGGCCTCGCCCTTCGCCTGCGCGGGCAACCGCACCGGGTCGGCGTCGCCGGACACCCCGCAGTCCATCCCCCGCGGCAGCTTCAGCGCCATCAGCGCCCCCGCGAACAGCAGCGCCGCGCTCACCAGCAGCGTGACGTGCAGCCCGTGCACGAAGGCGTGCCGTGCCGCCGCGTACAGCGATTCCCCGGCCGGGCCGCCGAGGCCCGCCGCGATCTGGTAGGCCTCGCCCAGGGAGTTCGCCGCGCCCGCCGAGTCCGCCGCCGAAACCCCCGGCACCGACTCCAGCCCCGGCCGGTACGCCGCGTTCATCACGCTGCCCAGCAGCGCGATGCCGATGCCCGCGCCCAGCTGGTAGGAGGTCTCGCCGATCGAGGCCGCACCGCCCGCGGTCTCGGCCGGGGCCTCGCTCAGCATCGACTCGTAGGCGGCGAACAGCGTGGTCTGCAGTCCGAAGCCGAGCAGGATGAAGCCGACGGTCAGCAGCACCGGCCGGTCCTGCTGGCCCATCAGCGTCAGCAGCAGCACGGCGAGGGCCGTCAGCACGAAGCCCAGCGACACCATGGTGCGCGGCCCGACCCGGGCCAGGGTGTAGGAGCCGGTGGCGCCCGCTGCCATGGCGGCGAAGGTCAGCGGCAGCAGCCGCAGGCCGGTCTCCAGCGGGCTGAGGTGCAGCACCAGCTGCAGGTACTGGACGGCGATCAGCTCCAGCCCCACCAGCGCGAGCATGGCGAGCACGATGCAGGCGACCGAGGTGGAGAAGGCGGCCCGCGAGAACATCCGCATGTCGATCAGCGGGTGCTCGCGCCGCTTCTGGCGGCGTACGAACAGCACGAGGAGCGCCGCGCCGAGCAGCAGCGGGACCAGCGCCCCGGCGTCGAGGAGGTGCCGTTCGGCGCCGATCCGCTTGATCCCGAGGACCGAGCCGAGGACGCCGGCGGCGGCCATCAGCGCGCCGAGCACGTCCCACGGCCCGTCCGCGGAGCCGCGCGACTCCGGCAGCAGCCAGCGTCCGAGGGGCAGGATCAGCGCCATGAGCGGGATGTTGATGAGGAAGACCGAGCCCCACCAGAAGTGCTCGATCAGGAAGCCGCCGAGGACCGGACCGCTGGCCGCGCCGATCGCGGCGACGGCGGTCCAGATGCCGATGGCGAGGGCCCGCTCGCGCCGGTCGGGGAAGACCTGGCGCAGGATCGACAGGGTGGCCGGCATGATCATCGCGCCGCCGATGCCGAGCAGGGCGCGCGCGGCGATGAGGACCTGGGCGCTGTCGGCGAAAGCGGCCGTCGCGGAGGCCGCGCCGAAGAGTCCGTAGCCGAGGAGGAGGACGCGGCGACGGCCGACCCGGTCCCCGAGGGTGCCGAAGAGGATCAGCAGCGAGGCGCAGACCAGCGGATAGGCGTCGACGATCCAGAGGAGCTCGATCGGGCCGGGCCGCAGGTCCTCGGTGACGGACGGGACAGCGACGTGCAGGATCGTCGCGTCGAGCGCGACGAGGACCAGGCTGACGCAGAGAACCGCCAGGACGACCCAGCGGTTGGCACCGCCGGAGACCGCGCCCAGCCGCTGCCAGGGCGAAGGGGTCCCGGCCGTGGCCGCGTTCGTCCCCGCCATGCATGTACCTCCCAGGTGATCCCTCGCGCTCGGTGGACCAGCGTCTTGGTGGAGCCGCGAAGGGTGGTGCGCTGTGCGGCGTCCAACGGGGTCCGGCATCGACACGCGAGTGAACGGTCAGCGTACGCGAGTTCGTGTGCCCGTCACGTGGCCAAGCTCTCATCCCGGCGGCGACCCCCGTGTGGCGTGCGCCACTCCTCCTCCCCGGAATCCTCCCCCGCGTACGCGCCCGCTCACGCTCCGTCGTGCTCGGCGCCGGCCCCGGTCGGGCGCCACCGATAATCATGCCCGTGAAAGATCTTGGATTTCGCCGGGCCGCGCCCGCGCTGGCCGTCTTCGCGGCGGTCCGGCTGCTCGGGCTGACCGTGCTCGCCGTGTGGGGCGCGGTGGCGGGCAGCAGCCCGCACACCCTGCTGTCGGCCCGATGGGACTCGCTCTGGTACGCCCGCATCGCCGCCGAGGGGTACGGCTACGAGATCGTCCTGCCCGACGGGGACGTTCACTCGAACCTGGCGTTCTTCCCGCTGCTGCCGTGGCTGGAACGGGGGGTCTCGGCGGTGACCGGGCTCTCGTACGGCTCGGCGGGCCTGGTGGTGTCGGTGCTCGCCGGGCTCGCGGCGGCGTGGGGGATCTTCGCGGTGGCCGACCTGCTCCACGGCCGCCGGACGGCGGTGTTCGCCGTCGCCCTCTGGGCGGCGCTGCCCGTCGGGATCGTGCAGTCCATGGCGTACAGCGAGGCGCTGTTCACGGCGCTGGCGGCGTGGGCGCTGTACGGGGCCCTGCGCGGCCGGTGGCTGACGGCGGGCCTGCTCGCCGCCGGGGCCGGGCTGACCCGCCCGGTCGGCGCGGCGGTCGTCGCGGCGGTGTGGGTGGCCGCCGTACTGGCCTGGCGGAGCGGGGAGCGGTCGCGTCAGGCAGGGCTCCCCCTGCAGACCGGCCCGGTTCAGGACGCCGCGAGCCCGGCCTGGTCTGGAGGGCGCGCCCTCGTCGGGGCGCTGCTGGCTCCGGCGGGCGCGGCCGCGTACGTGCTGTGGGTGGGTGCGCACACCGGCGGCGGTCTGCTCGGGTACCTGGACGTGCAGGCCGGCTGGGGCAACGGCTTCGACGGCGGCTGGGCCTTCGCCCGCTTCGTCGGGGCGAAGCTGGCCTCGTCCGCCTGGCCGGCCGGGCTGGGGCTGACCACCGGGGTCGTCCTGGTGCTGTGGCTGTACGGGGCGTGCGTACGGCAGCGGCAGCCGGCGCCGCTTCTCGTGTACTGCGGGATCGTCGTGGCGCTCGCGCTGTGCGCGTCCGGGTACTTCGGCTCCAAGCCGCGGCTGTTGCTGCCGGCGTTCCCGCTGATGCTGGTGCCGGCGGTGGCGTTGGCCCGGTGGCGGACCCGGCGGGCGGTCCTGGTGCTGGGCGCGGCCGCCCTGGCCTCGGCGGTGTACGGGGCGTTCTGGCTGAACGGCTCGGGCCCTCCGTAGCGGGTGCCCGGCCGGTCGGGCCGGATCGGGAATCGACCTGCGGTAATAAAGCCCGAATAAGCAGCCGCGACAATTATCGGACACCGGATCGAGAAGGATCCAACCCCTGCCGGAATACCGGGAATTAGGACCCGCGTGAGACCAACTCCACATCACATGGTCATCACAAAGCCCGCGATTCGCCCGGGCTGACCATCGCCGCGCGGTAACGTCGATTGAGTGCGTACCGACCAAATCCTGACCCGTCTGGAGCGGGTCTTCGCCCGGCTGGACCGGGAACCAGAGCGACCGGCTCATCTGCAGACCCCGCAGATGAGCCGGCACCGCGTCGTACTCCTGGGCTCAACCCTCGCGTTCTACCTCGCCATCGTGGTGGCCGTGCTGACCACGTCCTGGCTGGTCCGCCTCGACTGGCAGATCATGTTCTTCCGGCCCTACGAGCAGTGGCCGCAGCTGCACGCCTTCCTCGACTACCTGGTCGTCCTCGGCCAGCGCGGGCCCACCGCGGTCATGGTCGCCGCGTGGCTCGGCTGGCGCTCCTGGCGGCAGCACACCCTCCGCCCGCTGATCACCCTCGGCGTGGCGCTGCTGCTGCTCAACGTCACCGTCGGGTCGGTGAAGCTGGGCCTGGGGCGGCTCGGCCCGCACTACGCCACCGAGATCGGCTCGGCCGAACTCTTCGCGGGCGGCGATATATTCCCTTCCGGCCACACCGCCAACGCCGTCGTGACCTGGGGGATCCTGGCCTACCTGGCCTCCACCGTGGTCACCCGGCGGGTGCTGTCCGTGGTGTCCGCGGTCGTCTCGCTGAGCGTCGGCGCCACCACCGTGTACCTCGGCACGCACTGGGTCAGCGACGTCCTGCTGGGCTGGTCCGCGGGTCTGCTGATCCTGCTGGCCCTCCCCTGGTTCGAGCCGCTCATCGCACGGACCGAGGCCTACGTCTTCGAGCTGCGCGAGATGCTGCGCCGACGGGCCGAGACCGGGCGGATGCCCGCCCCGGTCGTCTCCGCGCTCACCCCGCTGCTCTCCGCGGGCGGCAAGTGGCAGCTGAGCCCCGTCACGCGGACCACCGAGGAACCGGCCGCGGTGCCCGCTACGGCCGCGGCGGCGGGCGCCGTCACGGGACACTCCCCGGCGCACCGCCCGGCCGTGCACCCGGGCAACCGGCCGCACCTGATCCGCTCCGAGCGGACCCCGGTCACCCCGGTCGGCAGCCGCCGCCCTCCGCACACCGAGCGGGCCGGCACGCGGGGCACCGCGGCCCGTCCGGTCGCCGGCGGCTGACGGCCGCGGCGGGGGCGGTACGCACCACCCACCCCCGCACAGCGAAGGCGGGCCGGGTCATCGACCCGGCCCGCCTTCGGCGTTCGTCAGCGCCGCGCCCGGACGTTCGTCCGTCCCGGGTCACGCTTGTGTCACAGAATATCTACAGTCGCCAATTGCCCTCCGAAGCGCGACACGCCCGGAGCTGGGACGTATTCGAATTCCCGTCGAGAAGCCCAGAATTGCCGCCGTGCATTTCCACGGACACCTGGGACAGAACCAGCTGAATCCCCCTCAGGTCCGCTGCGTTTCCTTCACTTCTCCGGCCCCACGGCCCGCCCCAGCAGATCTCTCAGGGCCCTCATCCGATCCGTGAGCGCGGGCGGCTCGACCACTTCGAACTCACAGCCGAGCAGCATGATGTGAATCACCAGAACGTCCAGGTTCACGGCTCCGGTGCGCAGCAGGCAGGTCTGCGCGTCGACCGGTTCCAGGACTCCGTCGCTCGGCCCGATGAGCTGCGCCGCCTCCTGCTCGGAGAGCTTCAGCCGCACCACCGCGCGGGCGGCGTAGACCCGCTGGGACACGCCTTCGGAGACATATGCGGCGAGATCGTCGGCGGGGGGCGGGCGCGGTGTGAACCGCGGCCCGTGGGGCGGTCTGGGCTCGATGCGGTCCGCACGGAAGGTCCGCCACGCCTCACGGTCGAGATCCCAGGCGACCAGGTACCAGCGCCGCTCCGTGCAGACGAGCCGGTGCGGTTCGACCGTGCGGCGGCTGACGCTGCCGCCGTGGTCGCGGTATCCGAAGCGCAGCCGCTCGGCGTCCCGGCAGACCGAGGCCAGCTCGGTCAGCACCGAGGCGTCCACGGTGGAGCGCTGGGCCCCGCGCAGCATCGGCACGGTGAACTCGTTGAGCGCGGACACCCTCCGGCGCAGGCGCGACGGCAGGACCTGCTCCAGCTTCGCGAGGGCCCGCACGGAGGCCTCCCCGATCCCCTCGACCCCGTTGCCCGCGGCGGTCCGCAGCCCGACGGCGACGGCCACGGCCTCGTCGTCGTCCAGCAGCAGCGGCGGCAGCTCGGCCCCGGCGCCCAGCTGGTAGCCGCCACCGGTCCCGGGACTGGCGTTCACCGGGTACCCCAACTCCCGCAGCCGGTCCACGTCGCGCCGGACCGTGCGGGCGGTGACGCCGAGGCGGTCGGCGAGGTCGGCGCCGGTCCATTCGCGGTGGGCCTGGAGCAGGGAGAGCAGGCGCAGCAGCCGTGCGGAGGTCTCAAGCATTCCCCGAGTCTGCCAGCGGGCGGGCGCCGTTCAGGGGGGAGCGGGCAGGGGGACCCCGGCAGGCTCCACCCCCGTGGAACGGGGACCACCGCCGCCCGTCGCCCCCGGCTCGGCCGCATGCTTCGGCCGGGGCTTCGGCCCCGCCGCGGTCACGGGCTCGCGCGTGGCCGCGGGCACGGGCTACGGCACGTCCGTAGGCGCCGGCTCGGGCTCAGCCAGGGGCTTCGGCCCCGCCGCGGTCACGGGCTCGCGTCTGGCCGCGGGCACGGGCTACGGCACGTCCGTAGGCGCCGGCTCGGGCTCAGCCAGGGGCTTCGGCCCCGCCGCCGTCACGGGCTCGCGCGTGGCCGCAGGCACGGGACCCGGCTTCGCCGCGGCCGCAGGCTTCGGCTCCGCCGCGGGCAGGGGCCTGGGCAAGGCCTCGGGGTTCGGCTCCGCCACCGGCGCGGGACTCGGCTTCGCCACCGGCGCGGGACTCGGCTTCGCCACCGGCGCGGGACTCGGCTTCGCATCCGGGAGGACCAGCAGCATGCCCACGGCGATCACCGCCGGCTTCGGCCCGATCGCCTCCCGGTTGGCCTCGTACAGCGCCTGCCACCCGCCCTCCACCCGGCGCTCGCGGGCGATCGTGACGAGGGTGTCCCCACCCCGTACGGTGTGCATCCGCCCCGCGAGCCCGTACCGCTTCGAGCAGACCGGCCACGCGCTCCACCCCTGCGCGGCGAGGACCTCCTGCGCCACCCGGATCTGCTGCACGCGGTCCGCCAGGTCGGCCCGCGGCGCGAACGCCAGGCCGCCGTACTCCTCCCACGTCGGCTGCCAGAACTGCAGCCCGCCGTAGAAGCCGTTGCCGGTGTTGACCGCCCACCGCCCACCGCTCTCGCAGTCGGCCACGCAGTCCCAGGGCCATTCCCCGCCCGGTCCGCAGTCCCCGGGGCCGCTCCCGATCACGCCCGGCGACCCAGGATGCGCGGCCCCGGCCGGACCCGGCGCGGGCGGCGGCGGTGCCGCGTCCGCCGCGCCCTGGGGTGCCGCGAGCGCCAGCACGACGGCCGCGACGGCGGTGCGGGCGGCCCGGGCGGTCCGGAGGTTGGGCATCGGGTCACGCTACGCAGCACTCCACGGCGCTCCACGGCCCGCCACGCGGCGGGCACCGCACCCCACCCGGTCGGCCGACCTCCCCCGCCCCCAAAGCGGCCACACCCGGCCGGCAACTGCGCACAACCAAAAAACAGTTGGCACAAAACCGAAGCTGCGGTCGCACGGTTCACCCTTCCGGGCGGCCGGTTCGAATCCGTTCCCTCCAATGGCGTGACCCCGGCCGCCGCTCCCGCGTTGTGCCCGGCGAGCCGGGAGCCTCCCGGACCCGCACCTATGCCGAGGAGCACCCCGTGCCGCGCATGCTCGACGTCAGTGATGAGGTACGTGCCGAGATCGGCGACGAAGAAGCCGACAGGCTGCTCGTCGGCGACGACGCGCCGCGCAGTTACGACTGCACCTCCTGCCGCACCCCGGGCGACCCCGAGAACGACCGCACCAGCACGGTGCTGTTCGTCGGCGAGGAGACCGCCGTCCTCGCCTTCGCCCACGCCACCTGCATCCCCTCGCAGGTCGTCTCCGTCTCCGAAGAGCAGCTCCAGGGCGCGGTCCGCAGCATCACCGGCGACAGCCCGGCCTCCGCGCAGGACGCGGGCGTGGCCGCGCCGCAGAACGTGCCCGGCGGGCAGGCCGTCCTCGGCATCACCAGCGGCCTCGTGCTGATCGGCGGCGAGCTGCACCCCGCGCTGGTCGTCGAGCCGACCGCGCCCATCGCCCGCCCGGGCAGCGACGGCCCCGGCGACGACTTCCTGCCGCTCCTGATCGAGCAGGGCTTCATCCCGGTGACCGACACGGCCGAGCTCCCCACCCTCCTCGGCGGCTGGTCGGTGCTGCTCGCGGCCGGGCAGCTGCACGCCGTGCTCCAGCCGGGAGCCGAGGGCTGCGGCCAGGTCGCCTGGTGGCAGGCGCACCAGGCGCTGTCGGTCACCGACGGCTGGCGGGCCGCCGTCCAGAAGACCCAGCGCGTGCTCGTCTACGCCGCCCCGGTCGGCTCCATCGGCCAGCAGCCCCGCGAGGACCTGCTGCGCGACGCGCTGGACAAGGCCGCCGCCGCGGGCAAGCTCGTGGCCGCCGCGATGCCCCTGGCAGGCACGCCCGGCGCCTGATCCCAGCCGGTACCGAACGGCCGCCCGACCCCCTGCGAAAGGGGGCCGGGCGGCGTGCGCCGGGGGTGTGCGGTCCGTCCCGCGCACCCCCGGCGATCTGTGTTTCCTCCCCCGCCACCCCGCATCCGCAGAGCGCCGGTTTCGTTGGCTGATACGTGCATCCATACGACTCCTCCCGCGCCCCGTCCTATCCGAGCACCGTCCCCGCCGTGCGTCCCGTACGGGACCGGGACAGCTCTCCGGCCGTCTCGCACACCCCGATCTACGACACGCTGTACTCGGAGTACCTGCGCGCCTTCCGGGCGCTGCCGGGCGACCGTACGGGTGAGGAGGACCTCGGGTTCACGGCCTTCTCGTACGGCGGCGGCTACACGGTCGGCTCGTACGGCAGCGGCGGCTGGAGCGGTTCCGCGTGGCAGCGGATCGACGGCTGGCAGCCCTCCTACAACCCGCAGCCCCCGTCGCAGACGCACTCCTCGTCGCAGGCGCAGCCGCAGACCCAGCCCGCCTACTCGTACGCGGGCAGCCCCGGATACGCCGACGGGCGGCAGCACCAGACCGGGATGACGCACATCCCGGCGGCCCTGCCGCCCGCTCCGCGCCGGGGCTACTGACCCCGGGCCGCCGTACTACTTCTTCTTCTTGTACTGGGCGCCGCGCTTCTCGCGCACCCGCACCGAGATGTGGATCGGGGTGCCCTCGAAGCCGAACTCCTCGCGCAGGCGGCGCTCGATGAAGCGCCGGTAGCCGTGCTCCAGGAAGCCGGAGGCGAAGAGGACGAACCGCGGCGGCTTGCTCCCCGCCTGGGTACCGAACAGGATGCGGGGCTGCTTGCCGCCGCGGATCGGGTGCGGGTGGGCGGCGACGACCTCACCGAGGAAGGCGTTCAGCCGGCCGGTGGGAACGCGCGTCTCCCAGCCCGCCAGGGCGGTCTCGATCGCCGGGACCAGCTTCTCCATGTGACGGCCGGTGAGCGCCGAGACGTTCACCCGGGGCGCCCAGGAGACCTGCTGCATCTCGGTCTCGATCTCGCGCTCGAGGTAGTAGCGGCGCTCCTCGTCGAGCTCGTCCCACTTGTTGTAGGCGATCACGATCGCGCGGCCGGCCTCGACGGCCATGGTGATGATGCGCTGGTCCTGGACGCTGATGGTCTCGGTGGTGTCGATCAGGATGACCGCCACCTCCGCCTTCTCGACGGCCGCGGCGGTGCGCAGCGAGGCGTAGTAGTCGGCGCCCTGCTGGAGGTGGACCTTCTTGCGGATGCCGGCGGTGTCGACGAACTTCCAGGTGACGCCGCCGAGCTCGATGAGCTCGTCGACCGGGTCGCGGGTGGTGCCGGCCAGCTCGTTGACGACGACCCGGTTCTCCTTCGCGACCTTGTTCAGCAGCGAGGACTTGCCGACGTTCGGGCGGCCGATCAGCGCGATGCGGCGGGGGCCGCCGGGCGCGACGCCGCCGAAGGTCTGCTCCGGGGCCTCCGGGAGGACGTCGAGGACGGCGTCGAGCATGTCGCCGGTGCCGCGGCCGTGCAGCGAGGAGACGGGGTGCGGCACGCCGAGGCCCAGCGACCACAGGGACGCCGCGTCGGACTCGCCGCTCTGGCCGTCGACCTTGTTGGCGCACAGGACGACGGGCTTCTTGGCCTTGCGGAGCAGCCTGACGACGGCCTCGTCGCTGTCGGTGGCGCCGACCTTGGCGTCGACGACGAAGACGACCGCGTCGGCGGTCTCGATGGCGTACTCGGCCTGGGCGGCGACGGCCGCGTCGATGCCGAGGACGTCCTGCTCCCAGCCGCCGGTGTCGACGACCTTGAAGCGCCGGCCGGCCCACTCGGCCTCGTAGGTGACGCGGTCGCGGGTGACGCCGGGCTTGTCCTCGACGACCGCCTCGCGGCGGCCGATGATGCGGTTCACCAGGGTCGACTTGCCGACGTTGGGCCGGCCCACGACGGCGAGGACGGGCAGCGGGCCGTGGCCCGCCTCCTCGATGGCGCCTTCGACGTCTTCGAGGTCGAAGCCCTCTTCCGCGGCGAGCTCCATGAACTCCGCGTACTCGGCATCGCCAAGTGCTCCGTGGTCGTGCTGGTCGTTCATGAAGTCCGTTCCTCGTCGTTCGTGGTGATCGGTGGTGCCCGCGCAGCGCGGTTCCACTACTGGGTTCAAGTCTCGCTCAGCGCCCGGTCAGGCGCTTGGCGTCGGCCAGGTGGGCGGTCAGCCGGTCCTGGATGCGTACGGTGGCCTGGTCCAGCGCGGTACGGGTGCGGCGGCCACTGCCGTCCCGGGCGTCGAAGGCCGAGCCGAAGACGACGTCGACCCGGCTCTTGAAGGGCGGCAGCCCGGGGATGAGCCTGCCGCGGTCCTCGGCGCTGCCGAGGACCGCGACGGGCACGATGGGCGCGCCGCTACGGACCGCGAAGTACGCCAGTCCCGCGCGCAGCGAGGCGAAGTCGCCCTCGCCCCGGCTGCCCTCGGGGAATATCCCCAGGGCCCCGCCCTGGTCGAGCACGGCGAGGGCGCGGCCGACCGCCTCCCGGTCGGCGCCGGAGCGGTCGACCTTGACCTGCCCGATGCCGTCCAGGAACGGGCCGAGCGGGCCCACGTACGCTTCCTTCTTGATCAGGAAGTGCAGGGGGCGGGGCGCGGTGCCCATCACCATGGGGCCGTCTATGTTGTGGGTGTGGTTCACGGCGAGGATGACGGGGCCCGAGGCGGGGACTTTCCAGGCGCCCAGTACGCGCGGCTTCCACAGCCCGTACATGAGGCCGATGCCGATGCGCCTGCCGACCGCCGCACCCTTGAGGGAGGGCGTTCGGCTCACGTGCGGACCGCCCGCTTCTCTTCGACGAGCGTCACGACGCACTCGATCACCTGGTCGAGCGTGAGTTCGGTGGTGTCCACCTCGACGGCGTCGTCGGCCTTGGCCAGCGGGGAGGTCTTGCGGCCGGAGTCGGCGGCGTCGCGCTTGATCAGCGCCGCCTTGGTGGCCGCGAGGTCGGCGGCCTCCTTGCCGCGGAGTTCTCCGCTGCGCCGGGCGGCGCGCGCCTCGGCGGAGGCCGTGAGGAAGACCTTGAGGTCGGCGTCGGGCAGGACGGTGGTGCCGATGTCCCGGCCCTCGACGACGATCCCGTCCGCCTCCCGGGCCGCGTCGGCGGCGATGGAGCGCTGCAGCTCGGTGATGAGCGTGCGCACCTCGGGGACCGCGCTGACGGCGCTGACCTTGGAGGTGACCTCCTGGGTCCGGATGGGGCCGGCGGCGTCGAGGCCGTCCACGGTGATGGTGGGCGCGGCCGGGTCGGTGCCGGACACGATGGAGGGCTTGCCGGCGGCGACCGCCACGGCCTGCGCGTCGTCGGTGTCGACCCCGTTGGAGATCATCCACCAGGTGATGGCCCGGTACTGGGCACCGGTGTCCAGGTAGCGCAGCCCGAGCTTGGCGGCCACGGCCTTGGAGGTGCTGGACTTGCCCGTGCCGGAGGGACCGTCGATGGCGACGATCACGGCGGACGGAGCGGCGGTTTCCACGGTGCGGGCACCTTCCTGGTTGCGCGTACGTGTCCGGGCGCGGCAAAGCGCCCCTCTGCAAGGTTACCGGGCCCCAGGAGGTGTCCTGCCGGTCAGGCCGGACACCCGCGGGCTCGGTTCACCTCCGGGGCGCCTGTTGCCGGCTCGTGAGGGCGTGCGTGCTCGTGAACCGCTCGTGCCTCGCGGTTTCCTCCGCGCGCCCGCCCTCACTCCCCGGCGCGCCCCTTCGGCTCACTCGCCCCCGGCTCCGCCCGCGCTTCCGCGGTTACCGGCTGCGCAGCGCCCAGCCCCGTTCCCGCAGCTCGGCGGTGAGCCCGGCCACGGACCTCGGCTCCACCATGAGCTGTACCAGACCGGCCTGCTGGCCCGTGGCGTGCTCGATCCGCACGTCCTCGATGTTGACCCCGGCGCGGCCCGCGTCGGCGAAGATCCGTGCCAGCTCGCCCGGCTGGTCGCTGATGAGCACGGCCACCGTCTCGTAGACCGCGGGCGCCGCTCCGTGCTTGCCCGGGACCCGCACCCGGCCCGCGTTCCCGCGGCGCAGTACGTCCTCGATGCCCGCGGCTCCGCCGCGTCGCTTCTCGACGTCGGCGGACTGGAGGCTGCGCAGCGCGTCCACGGTCTCCTGCAGGTCGGCGGCGATCCCGGCGAGGACGTCGGCGACCGGTCCCGGGTTGGCCGAGAGGATCTCCACCCACATCCGCGGGTCGGAGGCCGCGATCCGGGTCACGTCGCGGATGCCCTGCCCGCACAGCCGGACGGCCGTCTCGTCGGCCTCCTCCAGCCGGGCGGCGACCATGCTGGAGACGAGCTGCGGGGTGTGCGAGACGAGCGCCACGGCCCGGTCGTGCGCGTCGGCGTCCATCACCACCGGCACGGCCCGGGACAGGGCGACGAGTTCCAGCGCGAGGTTGAGCACCTCGTGGTCGGTGTCCCGGCTGGGGGTGAGCACCCAGGGGCGGCCCTCGAAGAGGTCGGCGGTCGCGGCGAGCGGCCCCGACTGCTCCTTGCCCGCCATCGGGTGCGTGCCGACGTAGGCGGTGGCGTCGACGCCGAGCGCGGCCAGTTCCCGCCGCGGCCCGCCCTTGACGCTGGCCACGTCGACGTAGGCGCGCGCCGCTCCGCGTCCGATCAGGTCGGCCAGGGTCGCCGCCACATGGGCCGGCGGTACGGCGACGATGGCGAGGTCGACCTGCTCCTGCGGGGGCTCGTCGGTGCCGGCCCCGAGGGCGGCGGCCGTGCGGGCCCGGTCGGGGTCGTGGTCGGCGAGGTGCACGGTGATCCCGCGGGCTGTCAGGGCGAGCGCCGCGGAGGTGCCGATCAGTCCGGTTCCGATGACGACGGCGGTTCTCACGGGGCGCTCCACAGGTGCGTGACGACAGGTTCTGACTCAGGGTAGCCAGACGGTACGCCGTGAGGGCCCGGCCGCCCGCCCTGTGGGACGGCGGCCGGATCCTCGTGTGCGGAACCTGTCAGAGCTTCTGCTGCCTGATGACGTCCTCCGGCGAACCGAAGGAGATCTCTCCGCCTGGCACCGGTTCCGCCCCCACTGCGGTAGAACGATCGGCATGATCCTCCACATCGTCCCGCTCGCCGACTGGACCGCCGCGCCCGACCTGCCGTACGCCCCGCCCTCGCTGGAATCCGAGGGATTCGTGCACTGCTGCGCGGACCGTACGACGGCGCTCGGCATCGCCGACAGGCACTACCGCGCGCAGCCGGGAACGCTGCTCGCGGTCGAGCTCGACGAGGACGCGCTGACCGCGGAGGTCCGCCGGGAGGGTGATTCCGGTGGCCGATTCCCACATGTTTTCGGTCCGTTGAACCGGGACGCCGTGGTCCACGTGTGGGAGGTCGTACGCACACCCGGCGCACCTGCCTCACTGGCACCGTGGCAGCCGGGCTCGTAAAACGGCGCGGCAGGCTTCACCCGAGGCCCGCCGCAGGCCAGGATGCTGCACGCCGATCCGGCCACAGAGCGAGGAGAGACTGATGAGCGACCCCACGCAAACCGTCCGGCGCAAGGTACTGGTGATCGGCGCGGCCGCCCTGGCCGGCGGTGCGCTCACCGCCTGCGGCGGCGGTGACGGCGACAAGACTTCACAGGGCGAGCAGGACGCGGCCACACCGGCCGGCTCCGCCCCCGCTCCGGCTGGTGCGGACCCGGCCGCGGGCAGCGCGAAGGTCGTCGCCAAGGCGGCGGACGTGCCCGTGGGCGGCGGCAAGATCCTCAAGGAGGAGAAGATCGTGGTCACCCAGCCCACGGCCGGATCCTTCCGCTGCTTCACAGCGGTCTGCCCGCACCAGGGCTGCCTGGTGAGCAAGGTGGAGAAGAAGGAGATCGTCTGCCTCTGCCACAACAGCAAGTTCGACCCCGCGGACGGATCGGTCCTGGGCGGCCCGGCCACCAAGGGCCTGGCCGAGAAGAAGATCACGGTCGCGGCGGACGGCAACATCACGCTCGCGTAGCGACACTCCCCCAGCGGAGCGCTCACCGCCCTGCCGGCCCGTGGAAACGGCCCGGCAGGGCGGGCGCGTCCTGGCGTAGGCTCCCGGGATGGACGATCTGACGCTGGTACGGGACCACACGGTCTACCGGTGCGTGATGGGCTCCCGGGCCTTCGGGCTGGCCACGCAGACCAGCGACACCGACCGGCGTGGCGTCTACCTCGCCCCGACACCGCTGTTCTGGGGGTTCGACAAGCCCCCCACGCACGTGGAGGGCCCCCGGGACGAGGAGTTCTCCTGGGAGTTGGAGCGCTTCTGCGAACTCGCCCTGCGCGCCAACCCGAACATCCTGGAGTGCCTGCACTCACCCCTGGTGGAGCACGTCGGTCCGGTCGGCGCGGAGCTGCTCTCGCTGCGCGCGGCCTTCCTCTCCCGCCGCGCCCACACCAGCTTCAGCCGGTATGCGGCCTCCCAGCACGGCAAACTCCTCGCGGACGTCCGCGTCCACGGCGCGCCGCGCTGGAAGCACGCCATGCACCTGCTGCGCCTGCTGCTGTCCTGCCGCGACCTGCTGCGCACCGGCGTCCTGACCATCGACGCGGGCCCGTACCGCGACCGGCTCCTCGCCGTGCGCCGGGGGGAGCTCAGCTGGGACGAGGTCGACGCCTGGACGACGGGCCTGCAGGAGGAGACGGACAGGGCCCTGGCCGGCACTCCCCTGCCGGAGGACCCGGACCGGGCCCGGGTGGAGGACTTCCTCGTCCGCACCCGGCGCGCGTCAGCCGCGTAGACCGTGTCCGCCCAGTCCCCCCGGGGGCGCCGCCGTACGACGACGGCGTCCGGCATGGATCAGGCATCCCAGAGGGCGCCGAAGGCCAGGAGTTCGTCCCGGTACTCGATGCGGCCCTCCCATGCCCTCGGCCAGACGTCCGCTCCGAGGTGGGCTCCGGCGAAGGCGCCGGCGAGGCAGGCGATGGAGTCGGAGTCGCCCCTGGTGCAGGCGGCGCGGCGCAGGGCCGTCAGGGGTTCGTCCGGGAAGAGCAGGAAGCACTGCAGGGCGGTGGCGAGGGCCTCCTCGGCGATCCAGCCGTCGCCGGTGGTCAGGCAGGGGTCGGTCTCCGGGGACGGGGAGCGCAGGGCTGCCGCGAGCCGGTCCAGCACCTCCAGGCACTCGTCCCAGCCGCGCGCGATGAAGGACTCCGGCGTGGCGTCGGAGGCGGTCCGCATCCAGAGGTCTCCGAGCCAGCGCTCGTGGTAGCGGGTGCGGTTCTCCAGGGCATACGAGCGCAGCCGTCCGACGAGGCCGGTGACCTCGGTGCCGGAGGCCAGCAGGTGCACCGCCCGCGCGGTCAGGTCGGAGGCGGCGAGCGCCGTCGGGTGGCCGTGGGTGAGGGCGGACTGGAGCTGGGCCGCTCCGGCCCGTTCCTCGTCGGTCCAGCCGGGGACCAGTCCGACGGGGGCCACGCGCATGTTCGCCCCGCAGCCCTTGGAGCCGAGCTGGCTGGCGTCGCGCCAGTCCCGCTGCGGGTCGTTCAGCAGGTTGCAGGCCCGCAGGCAGGTGTCGCCGGGCGCGCGGTTGTTCTCCGGGGAGTGGTACCAGTCGACGAACTCCTCCCGGACCGGGCGGGTCAGGCGCAGCGGGCCCACCGGGCCGCGGTCGGCCGCGGTCCGTATGCCGCGCGCGAGGGCGAGCGTCATCTGGGTGTCGTCCGTGACGATCGCCGGGTCGGGCAGGCGCATCTCGCGCCACGGGCCCGTCTTGGCGAGGATCGAGGGCACGTCGTGGAACTCGGTCGGGAAGCCCAGGGCGTCGCCCAGGGCCAGGCCGACCAGCGCGCCGGTCGCGGCTCGCTTCGTCATCGGGTGGGTCCTTCCGGTCGGAGCAGAGGTGGGTGGAGGGCGGTCGCCGGGCCGGCCCGGTAGAGGGCGGCCGGTTTGCCGCGGCCCCCGGTGAGCCGGGCGGCTCCCGGTACGGCTTCGACGAAGCCGGGCGTCGTCAGGACCTTGCGGCGGAAGTTGGGGCGGTCCAGGACGGTGTCCCAGACGGTCTCGTACACGGCCAGGAGTTCCCCGAGGGTGAACTCGGGCGGGCAGAACGCGGTGGCCAGGCAGGTGTACTCCAGCTTCGAGCGGATCCGTACCGTTGCGTCGGCCAGGATCACCGCGTGGTCGAAGGCCAGGTCCGGGGCCTCGTCCAGGGGCAGCCAGCGGGCCTGCGCCGCGTCCCCGCCGCCTTCCGCCGCCGGCTCCGGCAGGTCCGGGACGAGGGCGGTGAAGGCCACCGAGACGACCCGCATCCGGGGATCGCGGTCCGGCTCGCTGTAGGTGCGCAGCTGCTCCAGGTGCAGGTCGGCCACGACCTGCTGCGGCAGGCCGGTCTCCTCGGCCAGTTCGCGCCGGGCGGCCGTCTCGGCGGACTCCCTGGGCAGGACGAACCCGCCGGGCAGCGCCCAGGCGCCCGCGTACGGCTCCTGGCCGCGCCGGATCAGCAGGACGTGCAGTTCGCCGCCGCGCACGGTGAACACGGCGAGGTCGACGGTCACCGCGAACGGCTCGAAGGCGTGCGGGTCATAGCCCGGCTCCGGCGCGCCGTTCATCGGTTCTCCGGGAGCGGGTCGGCGAAGTGCCAGCCTTCGGCAAGCAGTTCGTCCACGGCCGCAACGGCCGTGGCCAGCCGCTCCCGCCGGTCTCCGCGCAGGGACAGGAAGCGCCGTCCGGTCGCCTCCAGCTCCTCGCGGAACCGCCGGGTCATCCAGGGTCTGAGCTCAGGGCCGTCGCGCAGTCCGTCGTCCTCGAAGGGCACGTCGACGTCCTCGGTGAGCAGGTAGAGGTCCCGGTGCGTGAGGGAGGCGATCCGCTCGACCTCGGCGTTGCGGGCGCCCATGTACCGCTCGTGCCAGATGCCGGTGGCGAAGGAGTCGGTGTCGCAGATCAGCACCGGGGAGCCCTGGCGGGCCGCCAGCTCCTCCTCCGCGTCCTGGCGGCGGGCGATCAGCGGGAACTCCTCCGAGGTGAAGGAGACGTCCGTCCACGTGGCGCCCGGGGCGGCGGCCCTGGCCGCGGCGAGCTTGTCCTCGCTGTAGCGGCGGCCGTACTCGGCGACCCAGCCGGTGGCCGCCCAGACCCCGCCGCGCGCCCGGAGTTGCGCGGCCAGGTCCCGGGACAGGGTCGTCGTCCCGGTGGACTCGGCGCCGAGTACGACGACGCGGCGCGCGAGGCGGGCCCGTACGGCGGGTCCCAGGAAGTCCCAGCAGGCGGCGGGGTCGGCCCGGACGGCCGTCCCGGACACCGGGAAGAGGGTTCGCGCGGGGTCCACGCAGACCTCCTCGGCGCCGAACCTGCGGGCGAGTTCGGCTCCGTACTCCTCGGAGGTGAAGACGGCGTCCACGGGCCGGCCGACCGCGGCCCGGAAGATCGCCATGTGGGCCTCCCAGACCGCCGGGTCGTGCAGGTCGACGGGGATGTCGTCGACGGCTCCGACGACGTCGGCGTCCGGGTGGGCCTCCCGCATCCAGGCGACGCGGTCGGCGAGCGGCACCGATTCCACGGAGGCCGCGCAGACCAGGACGGTCAGCCGCTCGCAGCGGTCCTGGGCGGTGCGCACCAGGTGGTGGTGGCCGGCGTGCGGCGGGTAGAACTTGCCGAGGACCAGGCCGTGGCCGAAGCGCCTCATGCCGTCGCCTCCGCGGCCGCCGTGGGTGCGGTGCGCTCCGTGAGCGTCCGCCGCCAGCCGAGCAGGCCCACGACGCACAGCCCGAGGAAGCCGGCGTAGAGCAGGGCGGTGAGGTGGAGCCCCTTGTGGACGTACAGGGGGATGTAGACGAGGTCGGCGGCGATCCACAGCCACCAGGACTCGACGAGCTTGCGGCACTGGCCGTAGGTGGCCGCGAGGGAGAGCACGGTTGTGGCCGCGTCCCAGAAGGGGACGGTGGAGTCGGTGGCCCGGGCGAGGAGCAGGGTCAGGCCGAGCGTCGCCACCGCCCCGGCCGCGGCCAGCCAGGCCCATTCGGTGCGCGTGGTGCGGCGCACCGGCAGGGCTGCGGTGGTTCCCGGTCCACCCCCGTGGGTCCAGGACCACCAGCCGTACGCGGCCAGGGCGATGAAGACGATCTGGAGCCCGGCGTCGGCGTACAGGCCGGCCTGGGTGAAGAGCACGATGAAGAAGACGTTGTTGGCGATGCCGATCGGCCAGTTGGCGATGTGCTGACGGGCCACCAGCCAGACGCACAGGGCGCCTGTGGCGAAGCCGAGCACCTCGGTCCAGCTCAAGGTCCAGTTCATGCCGAGCCCCACTTCCTTAATAGTCACTGTGACTATAAACAGGGGTGGGGGGTCGGGGCAAGGAAAAAGCCCGCAGTGCCGTGGGCACTGCGGGCTCTCCCCGTGGAGCGGGGTCCTGCCGGACGGTCCTACAGACCGACCTCGCGCATCAGCATGCCGACCTCGGTGTTGGTCAGGCGGCGCAGCCAGCCGGACTTCTGGTCGCCCAGCTCGATGGGGCCGAAGGAGGTCCGCACGAGCTTGTCGACGGGGAAGCCCGCCTCGGACAGCATGCGGCGGACGATGTGCTTGCGGCCCTCGTGGAGGGTCACCTCGACCATGTAGTTCTTGCCGACCTGGTCCAGGACGCGGAAGTTGTCGGCGCGCGCCCAGCCGTCCTCCAGCTCGATGCCGTCCTTGAGGCGCTTGCCGATGTCACGCGGCAGCGAGCCGGTGATGGCGGCGACGTAGGTCTTCTTCACGCCGTACTTCGGGTGCGTGAGGCGGTGGGCCAGCTCGCCGTGGTTCGTGAGCAGGATGATGCCCTCGGTCTCGGTGTCCAGCCGGCCGACGTGGAACAGCCGCGTCTCGCGGTTGGTGACGTAGTCGCCCAGGCACTGGCGGCCGTCCGGGTCCTCCATGGTGGACACGACACCGGCCGGCTTGTTCAGCGCGAAGAACAGGTACGACTGGGTGGCGACGGTCAGGCCGTCCACCTTGATCTCGTCCTTCGGCTGGACGCGCTTGCCCTGCTCGGTGACGATCTCGCCGTTGACCTCGACGCGGGCCTGCTCGATGAGCTCCTCACAGGCGCGGCGCGAGCCCATGCCGGCGCGGGCGAGGACCTTCTGCAGCCGCTCGCCCTCCTGCTCGGCGCCCGGGAAGGTCTTCGGGGTCCGGATCACGGGCTTGTCGGCGTACCGGTCGCGCACGCGCTCCTCGATGCGCGCGTCCAGCTCACGCGGACGGGACTGGCCGCTACGGCTGCCCGGGCCGCTGCGCGGGCCGCCCGCGCCGCCGATGCCGGGGGTCCGGGAGGTCCGGGGACCGCCCTTGGCGCCACCGCGCGCCGCGGCGCCGCGGGCACCGCCGCCGCCCGCCTTGGGGCCGCTGCGTCCACTGCGCTCGCCCTCGGGGCCGACGTCGTAGCGGCGCTCCTCCGGGCGGGGGTTGCGCGGACGCTGGGGCGCCTGGTCGCGGTCACGGTCGCGCGAGCCGCCCTGACCGCCCTGGGCGCCGCCCTGGCCGCCGCGGTAGCCGCCACTGCCGGAACCGCCGCCGGAGCCGCCCCGGTAGCCGCCGCCGCTTCCGGAGCCGCCGCCGCGGTAGCCACCGCCGCCGCCGGAGCCGCCGCCACGGGCGCTACCGCGCCCGCCGCCGCCACCGCCGCCGCTGTTCCTGTTGCCACCGTTGCCGTTGCCGCTGCTTCGCATCAAAGTTCCGTCGTCTTGTCGTCTTCATCGGTGTCCGGTGCGTCCGGATCGAACGACGGCACACCTTCTTGCGTCTCGGCTTCGATCGCGTCCGCCTCGGGGAGGAAGGGCGCGAGCTCCGGGAGCTCGTCCAGGCCGCGCAGGCCCATCCGCTCCAGAAAGTAGTTCGTCGTCCTGTATAGGATCGCACCTGTTTCGGGTTCCGTCCCCGCCTCCTCCACCAGACCGCGCTGGAGGAGGGTCCGCATGACCCCGTCGCAGTTGACTCCGCGCACGGCGGAGACCCGCGAGCGGCTCACCGGCTGGCGGTACGCGACGACCGCCAGGGTCTCCAGCGCCGCCTGCGTGAGCCGGGCCTGCTGGCCGTCCAGGACGAAGCCCTCGACGGCCGGGGCGTACTCCGCCCGGGTGTAGAACCGCCATCCGCCCGCGACGAGCCGCAGCTCGAAGCCCCTGCGCGCGGCCGTGTACTCGTCGGCGAGCTCCCGCAGCGCGTCCGCGACCTCGCGCGGGGTGCGCTCCAGCACCTTGGCCAGGTGCGCCTCGGTCGCGGGCTCGTCGACGACCATGAGGACGGCCTCCAGGGCGGGCTTCAGTTCCAGCGCGGCCACCGCGCTGCCGCTGCCGTCACTGCCGTCGCTGCCGTCGCTGCTCAATCCTTCGCCTCCACGATCTGGTCGAACTCGTCGGTCACGGTCGGCATGCCGTCGCCGTCCCCGCCGCTCCAGCGCACCGTGAGGGTCCGCAGGGCCTCCTCCTGGTCGAGGACGACCGCCTTCTCCCGGTAGAGCTCCAGGAGGGCCAGGAAGCGCGCCACGACGGTGAGGGTGTCCTCGGCGTCCTCGGTGAGCTCCTGGAAGGTGGCCTCCCCGCGTGCCTTCAGCATCCGCACCACGAGCCCGGCCTGCTCGCGCACGCTGACGAGGGGCGCGTGGATGTGGTCCACGTACACCTGGGGCTTGGCCTTGGGCTGCATGGCCTTCACGGCGAGCCGGGCGAACCCTTCGGCGCCGATGCTGATGACGACGTCGGGCAGCAGGTCCGCGTGGTGCGGCTCCAGCCCCACCGTCCGGGGGTAGCGCCTGCCCTCGCTCTGCGCGCGGCGCTCGAAGATGTCGGCGATCTGCTTGTACGCGCGGTATTGGAGCAGGCGCGCGAAGAGCAGGTCCCGGGCCTCCAGAAGAGCGAGGTCGGCCTCGTCCTCGACCTCGGCGACCGGCAGCAGCCGGGCGGCCTTCAGGTCGAGCAGGGTCGCGGCGACGACGAGGAACTCGGTGGTCTGGTCGAGGTCCCAGTCGGGGCCCATGGCCCGGATGTGCGCCATGAACTCGTCGGTGACCTTGGACAGCGCGACCTCGGTGACATCAAGCTTGTGCCGTGAGATCAGCTGGAGCAGCAGGTCGAACGGCCCCTCGAAGTTGTCGAGCCGCAGCGTGAACCGGCCGTCGCCCCCGGCGTGGGCCCCGGTACCGCCTCCCGTCCCGGGGACGGAGACCGCCACCGGTTCTTCCCCAGGCCCCGCCGGCCCGGGGTCCGGGGCCGGCTCGGCGGGCTCTGCCGGCTCGGTGCCGGGCGCCTCGGCCGCGTCGGCGGCGGTCGGGCTCCCGGATGCGGGCCCGGCGGGATCCCCGGCCTCGGCGGCCGCCCCCGGCCCGCGCCCCAGGCTCCGGCGGACCGGACGGGCGGCGTCGTGATCGGGGGGCATGGCGGTCCAGGTGGGTAAGGAAACGGCAGGTCGGCCACGGAAAGCCTAAAGGCTGTCCCGTAGTCCCTGGTGGATCAGCGCGCGGCCTCGGATGCGGCGCGTCGCACGGTGCAGGAGCGTCCTCGCACCGGGCGTATGCGGGCGTTTCCGACGACGCGGCGAGGCGCCGTAGCCGGCGTCGCGTGCACGCCGGGGAGGGCGGGACAGCCCTTGGGCCCTGCCCGAACGATTCCTCCTGCGCGGCGCCACCGCCGACCTCGCCGAGCGCCCCGCACAGCGCGGGGCCGGCCCGGCCGGCAGGGGACGCCCCGTGGCCCGCGCCGGCGGCGGGGCCGCACCCGGCATCCGCCGCACAGCGCCACCTCCGCGCGGGCGCGCCGCAGGCGAGGCAACCGTGACACGCGAGAGGCCGCCAACGGTGGGTCGGCGGCCTCTCGGTGGAGCGTCGGACGCGGCGGTGCCGCAGGCGGGCAGGCGGAAGGTCAGCGGCCGCGGAGGCGGCGGACCAGGATGCTGGCGTCGCCGCGGGACTCCAGGTCGGCGAGGACGACCGCCACCGCCTCGCGGACGATGCGGCCGCGGTCGACGGCCAGGCCGTGCTCACCGCGCAGCACCAGCCGTGCGTGCTCCAGGTCCATCAGCTCCTCGGCGGAGACGTAGACCGTGATCTTCTCGTCGTGCCGTTCGCGGCCGCTGGGCCGCCGGTTCGCGCCGCGGCCCTGGCCCTTGCCCCGCCGGGTCGCCCCGGCCGGGGCGGAAGCCGCCCCGGCGGTCGGCCCGACCGGGCTGACAGAACCTTCCTGCGGTCGCCGCGGCTGCCCCACCACGGGGCCGCCCGCATCCGTACCGGCCTCAGCCTCCCGGCTGCGGCCCCCTCCCGCCGTGCCCCCGGCCGGAGTGGCCGAGTGTTCCGCGGCGGGCGCCTCCTCGGCCCCGCGGCGCGGCGAGGACGACTGGAGCGCCATCCCACCGGTCGTACGGAACAGTTCGTCGGCTCCGGGCAGACTCACTCGGCGTGACACCGGGCGAGCACCTCCCTGGCGAGCTGGCGGTAGGCGGCGGCGCCGACGGAGTTGGAGGCGTACGTCGTGATCGGCTCGCCGGCGACCGTGGTCTCCGGGAAGCGCACCGTCCGGCCGATGACCGTGTGGTAGACGTGGTCGTCGAAGGCCTCGACGACGCGCGCCAGCACCTCGCGGCTGTGCACCGTGCGGGAGTCGTACATGGTGGCGAGGATGCCGTCGAGCTCCAGCTCGGGGTTGAGCCGCTCCTGCACCTTCTCGATGGTCTCGGTCAGCAGCGCCACGCCGCGCAGCGCGAAGAACTCGCACTCCAGCGGGACGATGACCTTGTGAGCCGCCGTCAGGGCGTTCACGGTCAGCAGACCGAGCGAGGGCTGACAGTCGATCACGATGTAGTCGTAGTCGGCCATCAGGGGCTTCAGGGCCCGCTGCAAGGTGGACTCGCGCGCGACCTCGCTGACCAACTGCACTTCCGCAGCGGACAGGTCGATGTTGCTCGGCAGCAGGTCCATGTTGGGGACCGCCGTCTTGAGCAGCACCTCGTCGGCCGACATGCCCCGCTCCATGAGCAGGTTGTAGACCGTCAGGTCGAGTTCCATCGGGTTCACGCCGAGGCCCACGGACAGCGCGCCCTGCGGGTCGAAGTCGACGAGCAGCACGCGGCGCCCGTACTCGGCGAGCGCGGCACCCAGGTTGATGGTCGACGTCGTCTTGCCCACGCCGCCCTTCTGGTTGCACATCGCGATGATCTTCGCCGGACCGTGGTCGGTCAGCGGACCCGGGATCGGGAAGTACGGGAGCGGGCGTCCGGTCGGGCCGATCCGCTCACGGCGCTGGCGGGCAGCGTCGGGGGCGAGGGTGGCCGCGTACTCGGGGTCCGGTTCGTACTCCGCGTCGGGGTCGTAGAAGTGCCCCTCGGGCACATTGTCGTAGTCGGCGAATCCCGTGGGCTTGTCGCCGCTCAGGTCGCCGGCCCTGGAGTTCACGTCTAGGCCGTCCATGCTCTTTTGGGGCGTCGTCATGTGCTGGTGGTTTGCGAAGGTGCGTACTGCGACGGAGCCGACAGCTTCGAGCCCGGCAGGACTCTGGCCCCGCTCAGGGACTCCTGCTCCACCACCCCCAGGAGTAAATGTCGACTCATTCACAAGTCGTCTTACCTCCTCGGACGTGACCAGGACACTTATCGATAGGTCAGCGTGGCACCATGCCGACGGTTGGCGACTCTATGGCGTGTCACCACTCAGCGGCAACACAATCCGCCGGACCCGGCACGATGTGTCGGCAACCGAACACCACTCTGTCAAGGGCGTCCGAGCTGTCGCTGCGAAGTTTCGCGGGTGCGCGAAAGGGTTAAAGGGTTACGTTCGAGGCGAGTTGAGTGGGATCGCGGGGCGCTCCGCATACACGTCCGGCCGGACCTTGCGGGCAAGGTCCGGCCGGATACGTGAGATTGACGTCAGTCGTTGACGTGTCAGCCGAGCAGCGTGCTGAGCTCAAGGGTCTCAAGGCCGTGGGCCTCGGCGACCGGACCGTAAACGACCTGGCCGTCATGCGTGTTGAGGCCCAGCGCGAGCGCGGGGTCACGACGCAGCGCCTCGACCCAGCCGAGGTTCGCGAGCTGCACGATGTAGGGCAGCGTGGCGTTGGTCAGCGCGTAGGTGGAGGTGTTCGGCACCGCGCCCGGCATGTTGGCGACGCAGTAGAAGACCGAGTTGTGGACCTGGAAGGTCGGCTCGGCGTGGGTGGTCGGACGGGAGTCCTCGAAGCAGCCGCCCTGGTCGATGGCGATGTCGACAAGTACACTTCCGGGCTTCATCTTGGCGACGAGCTCGTTGGTGACCAGCTTCGGGGCCTTCGCACCCGGGATCAGAACGGCGCCGATGACGAGGTCGGCCTCGACGACGGCCTTCTCCAGCTCGTAGGCGTTGGAGACGATCGTCTTGATCTTCGTGCCGAAGATCTTGTCGGCCTCGCGGAGCTTGTTGATGTCGCGGTCGAGCAGGGTCACGTGGAAGCCCATGCCGATGGCGATCTGCGCGGCGTTCCAGCCGGAGACGCCGCCGCCGATGACGACGCACTCGCCGGCGTGGGTGCCGGGGACACCGCCCGGGAGGACGCCGCGGCCGCCGGCCGAGCGCATCAGGTGGTAGGCGCCGACCTGCGGGGCCAGGCGGCCCGCGACCTCGGACATCGGGGCGAGCAGCGGGAGCGCGCGGTTGGCGAGCTCGACCGTCTCGTACGCGATGGCGGTGGTGCCGGACTCCAGCAGGGCGTCCGTGCACTCGCGGGAGGCCGCCAGGTGCAGGTAGGTGAAGAGGGTCTGGTCCTTGCGGAGGCGGTGGTACTCCTCCGCGATCGGCTCCTTGACCTTGAGCAGCAGGTCGGCGGTGGCCCACACCTCGTCGGCGGTGCCGAGGATCTCGGCGCCGGCCGAGACGTACTCGGCGTCCGTGATCGAGGAGCCGACGCCGGCGTTCTGCTCGATGAAGACCTGGTGGCCACCTCGGACCAGCTCATGCACGCCGGCGGGCGTGATGGCGACCCGGAACTCGTTGTTCTTGACCTCGCGGGGGATGCCGACCTTCATCGTCGATCACGGTCCTTGACTCAGGGGGAAATAACGGGGCACTTCCATACATACCCGCCCACAAGAGTGCGCAACGGGATGCACCACAGGATGACGTGGTGAACCCAGTTTAATGAAGGATGAGTCGCTGTCTAGCCTTGCAAACGAATAATCTCAGTCGGATCCACTGCGGATTTCGCAGGCTGCGGGGTCGTCTCCCAGCAATCTGTCTGCTGCGGAGCGGTGCAGGCGCGCGGCCGCGGGGTCCCCGAGACGGTCCAGCGTGTCGGCCAGCCGGACCTGCAGCGCGGCCTGAAGCCGCTGGTCGCCGGCCCTGCGCGCCAGCTCCACCGCCTCGCGGCAGGTGTGCAGGGATTCCTCGGGCCGGCCGGCGTACTCCTGGACCCGTGCCATCTCGCTCAACGCCTTGGCCTGCCCCGGGACATCGGCCAGTTTCCGGTAGCCCGCGGCGGCCGCCCGCCAGCTGCGCAGCGCGTCCCCGTACCGGCCCGCGTACGTGTGGACGTTGCCGAGCCGTCCGTACAGCCGGGCCTCGTCGGCCCGCTCCCCCCGCGAGAGGGCCTGGGCGAGCGCCCGGCCGAACCAGTCGGCGGCCCGATGCCAGTCCCCCAGCTCCTGGTAGGCGCCGCCTACGGATTCCATCGCGCGGCCCGTCGCGTACGGGTCGCCCGCGGCCCTCCCTGCGTCCAGCGCGGCCCGGTAGCGCTCCAGGGCCTCCTGGGTGCGGCCGGTCTCCGCGTCCAGGTCGGCCAGGTTCAGCAGTGCGGCGGCCTGCTCCCGGTGCAGGCCGCGGCGCTCGGCCACGCCGAGGACCAGGCGGTGCAGCCCGTAGAGCTCGGGGGCGGCCTCGGCCGTGCCCCGGTGGTCCGCGAGGGCCCGTACCAGGGCCGCGACGAGGCGGCGGGCCAGGGTGTCCAGCTCGCCGTCGGCCACCGCCAGGGAGGCGGCTGCGGAGAGGGCCGGCAGCCGGGTGTCCAGCCAGAGGGCGGCGGCCCGCCGGTCGGGGAACCTCAGAGCACGCGGCAGGCCGTCCATCAGCTCCTGGAGGTCGGTGTCGAGCTCGTCGCCCTCGGCGGCCGCCATGGCCCGGCAGGAGTGCAGCAGCCGAACGGTCCGCTCCAGCATCCGGGCGCGGGCCAGCTGGACCTCGGCGGGGCGCTCCTTGGTCTCCAGCAGGGCCTGGAGCATCGGCGCGAGGCAGCCGGGCAGCAGGAACAGGCCGTCGGGGGCGTGCCGGACCAGTCCCAGCCCGGCAAAGTCGTCGAGCGTGGACTGGGCGGCGGCCACGGAGCAGCCGGCCAGCGCGGAGGCGGTGTGCGAGTCGACGAGGCCGGCGGGGGCCAGCGGCAGCAGGCGCAGGGTGCGCTGGGCGGGCTGCGACAGGGCGTCGTAGACGAGCCGGAAGGCACGGCCGAGCGGCCCGCCGGCGCCGGCGGGCATGTCGTGGAGCTGCTTGGCCACGTCGGCGACGGCGGCCTTGGGGCGGGCCGCGAGCCAGCCGCCGACGAGTTCGAGGGCGGCGGGCTGGCCTCCGCAGGCCTCGGCGAGGGTTTCCGCGGCCCGCGGGTCGGCGGTGACGCGGGTGTCGCCGATGCGGCGGGCGAGCATCCCGACGGCGGAGACGGTGTCCAGCCCGCCGAGGGTGCAGGGGCGCACGTCGGGGATGCCGGTGAGCGGGCCCTCGGCGGTGACCACGACCAGGCAGTCGGGGGTGTCCGGGAGCAGGGCGTCGACCTGGTGCGGATCGGCCGCGTCGTCGATCAGGACGATCGCCCGCCGGTCCTGGAGGGCGGTGCGCAGGACGGAGCTGAGCTCCTCCTCGCCGGCGCCGGGCGGGGTGGGCCGTCCCAGTGCCGCGAGCAGACCGCGCAGGACCCGCTCGGTCGCGACGGTCTGCCCGCCGGGGGCGGTGAGCCGGGTGCGCAGCACGCCGTCGGGGTACTGGTCGGCGACCTCGCGGACGAACGTCTCGGCGAGGGCGGTCCGGCCCGATCCCGGGCGTCCGGCGACGAGCAGCACCCGCGCCCGGGGAGCCTTGGCCTTGCGGCCCGAGAGGGTGTCGAGCCCGGTCCGCGCGATGTCCTCGCGCAGCTCCTTGAGCTCACGCCGCCGCCCGACGAAATCCGTCACGGATCCGCTCCTCTCCCTGCCTTCGGATGGCGAGCGTAGTTCACGCAGAGCGACGGTCCGTGTGGAGCGCGGCGGGTAAATCCCCCAATCGGATCAGCGGATGGTCGGCTTTTTCCCCGCAGCGGGCGGGCTCCCTCCCACCCGCGGCTATGCCTCGTACGGGCGGGCCGGCCAGGGGGCGAGCGCCGGGCGCAGCGAGTCGACGCCGTCTCCGGCCGCCAGGGCCGCGGAGAGCGCGAGCACGCCCGTGACCAGCCCGGGGTTGCCGAGTTCGCCCGCCAGGACTCCCCGTACCAGCTCGGCCAGCGGCACCCATGCCACCTCCATGTCCGCCTCCTCCGAGCCGGTCTCGGCGTACCGTTCGCCGTCCGCCTCCGAGACGCCCCGTGCGAGGAAGACCCGGATCGCCTCGTCCGACCCGCCCGGGGAGGCGTAGAAGTCGACGAGCACCCGCCAGTCGTCCGCCTTGGCGTGCGCCTCCTCGTAGAGCTCGCGCTGCGCACCGAGCAGCGGGTTCTCGCCGGGGACGTCCAGCAGCCCGGCCGGCAGCTCCCACAGCCGCCGGCGCACCGGGTGGCGGTACTGGCTGAGGACCAGCACCCGCCCCTCCTCGTCCAGCGCGAGCACGCACACGGAGCCGGGGTGCACCTGGTAGTCGCGGCGGGCCGTGGAGCCGTCCGGCATCCGGACCTCGTCGGAGTCCACCGCCGTCTTCGCGCCCTGGAACGGCCGCCGGCTCGACAGCGTCTCCCAGGATTCCGACGTGTCCTTGATGTTCATGCCCCGAAGCCCTCCACAACGCGCGACAGCCGGGATACGGATCTTCCGTACCCCGGCCGTCTACGTTATGCGGTCAGGCGCTCACTTCGCGGACTGCTGCCGCTCCACGGCCGCCTTGACCAGACCCGCGAACAGCGGGTGCGGGCGCGTCGGGCGCGAGCGCAGCTCCGGGTGGGCCTGCGTGGCCACCAGGTAGGGGTGGACCTCGCGCGGGTACTCGACGTACTCGACGAGCTTGTTGTCCGGGGAGGTGCCGGAGAAGACGAGGCCCGCCTTCTTCTCCAGCTCGCCGCGGTAGGCGTTGTTGACCTCGTAGCGGTGGCGGTGGCGCTCTTCGACGTACGCCTGGTCGCCGTAGACCTCGCGCACGATGGAGCCCTCGGCGAGCTTCGCCGGGTACAGGCCCAGGCGCATGGTGCCGCCCAGGTCGCCCGCGCCCTCGACGAAGGCCAGCTGCTCCTCCATGGTCGAGATGACCGGGTGCGCGGTGGAAGCGTCGAACTCGGTGGAGTTGGCGTCCTCGATGCCCGCGAGGTTGCGCGCGGCCTCGATGACCACGCACTGCAGGCCCAGGCAGAGGCCGAGCAGCGGGATCTTGTTCTCACGGGCGTAGGTGATCGCGCCGACCTTGCCGTTGACACCGCGGTCGCCGAAGCCGCCGGGCACGCAGATCGCGTCCACGTCGGACAGCTGGGCCGCGGCGCCGGCCGGGGTCTTGCAGTCGTCGGAGGTGACCCACTTGATCTGGACGCGGGCCTTGTTGGCGAAGCCGCCGGCGCGCAGCGCCTCGGTCACCGACAGGTAGGCGTCGGGCAGGTCGATGTACTTGCCGACGAGCGCGACCTTGACCTCGTGGTCGGGGTGGTGGACCCGGTCCAGGAGGTCCTCCCAGACGGTCCAGTCGACGTCCCGGAAGGGCAGGTCGAGCTTGCGCACGACGTAGGCGTCCAGGCCCTCGGTGTGCAGGACCTTGGGGATGTCGTAGATCGACTTCGCGTCGATGGCCGCGACCACGGCCGCCTCGTCCACGTCGCACATCAGCGAGATCTTGCGCTTGATCGAGGTGGGGACGTCGCGGTCGGCGCGCAGCACGATGGCGTCGGGCTGGATGCCGATGTTGCGCAGGGCGGCCACGGAGTGCTGGGTCGGCTTGGTCTTCAGCTCGCCGGAGGGGCCGATGTAGGGCAGCAGCGAGATGTGCACGACGAAGACGTTGTCGCGGCCGACCTCGTGGCGGATCTGGCGGACGGTCTCCAGGAAGGGCAGGGACTCGATGTCGCCGACGGTGCCGCCGACCTCGGTGATGACGACGTCGACGTCCTCGGTCGCCATGCGGCGGATGCGGTGCTTGATCTCGTTGGTGATGTGCGGGATGACCTGCACGGTGTCACCGAGGTACTCGCCGCGCCGCTCCTTGGCGATGACCGTGCTGTAGACCTGGCCGGTGGTGACGTTGGCCGAGCCGTCGAGGTCGACGTCGAGGAAGCGCTCGTAGTGGCCGATGTCCAGGTCGGTCTCGGCGCCGTCGTTGGTGACGAACACCTCGCCGTGCTGGAACGGGTTCATCGTGCCCGGGTCGACGTTGAGGTACGGGTCGAGCTTCTGCATCGTGACCCGCAGCCCGCGCGCCTTCAGGAGCGCCCCCAGGCTGGAGGCCGTCAGGCCCTTGCCGAGGGAGGAAGCGACACCTCCGGTGACGAAGATGTGCTTGGTCGTCATGGCTGTGCTGTTTCGAAAAGCAGCGGGCGGCGTCGCCAAGAGGGGGCTCCCGTGGTCGCGAGGTGAGGTGCGTCCGGCGCCGGCCACCGTCGATCCGGAAGGGTCTCAGGGGGCGCCGAAGCTGCGGTTTCGGGGCCCCTGATTCGCACAGGCAGACCACCGGTCCACGGGGTACCAGCCTATCAGCGCCCGCGCCGGTCCGCCTCCGGCCACGCCCCGTCAACGGCTCGTAGCAGAGCGCCGAAGTGCGCCGGGGCACGGAACCCGCCGTTCACCCGTTCGGCCGAACGGCATTCCCCGCGGCCTGGAGAAGATCACTAGGGTGCCGTCATATCCTGCTCGGATATTGCACACATCACCGCCGGGCAGTCCGTCAGACGGCCTAACCGAGCCGATATACGGAATCATGGGCTCACGCGGCGATACCTGCACACAGGAGACCGCGCAAACGCGCAATGCAAGCGCCCTTCGGGGCGGACGTGGCCGTTCGACTGGAGATGCACGTGTCCGGGCGCATCGAGGATTACGCACTGATCGGGGACATGCAGACCGCGGCACTGGTCTGCCGGGACGGGGCGGTGGACTGGCTGTGCCTGCCCCGCTTCGACTCCCATGCCGTGTTCGCGAGCATTCTCGGCACCGAGGATCACGGGTTCTGGCGGATCGGGCCGGCGTTCCCGGCCGGCTCCGAGGCCCCGCGTGCCACCCGCCGCCGCTACCGCGGCGATTCGCTGGTGCTGGAGTCCGAGTGGGACACGCCCCGGGGCAACGTCCGCGTCATCGACTTCATGCCGCCGCGTGAGCACCACGCGCCGCAGCTGATCCGCATCGTGGAGGGCGTCAGCGGGCGCGTCCCCATGCGCTCCACCCTGCGGATGCGCTTCAGCTACGGCCGGGTGGTGCCGTGGGTGCACAAGGTCGACGGGCGTACCGTCGCCGTCGCCGGCCCCGACTCGGTCTGGCTGGACACCGACGCGCAGACGTACGGCAAGGACCTGACGACGTACTCCGACTTCACCGTCGGGCCCGGCGACCGGATCGCCTTCAGCATCAGCTGGCAGCCCTCGCACCGTGGCGCGCCCGAGGCCCCGGACGCCGAGGCGGCCCTGGAGTCGACCGCCGACTTCTGGCGCGAGTGGGTCGAGCAGTGCACGTACCACGGGCCCTACCGGGAGGCCGTGGTCCGCTCCCTGATCACCCTCAAGGCCCTCACGTACGGCCCCACCGGCGGGATCGTCGCCGCGCCGACCACGTCCCTGCCGGAGGAGATCGGCGGGGTCCGCAACTGGGACTACCGCTACACCTGGCTGCGGGACGCGGCCATCACCCTCTCCTCGCTGCTGCGCACCGGCTACCGCGAGGAGGCCCGCGCCTGGCGCGAGTGGCTGCTGCGCGCCGTGGCCGGCGACCCGGAGAACCTGCAGATCATGTACGGGATCGCGGGCGAACGGGAGCTCGGCGAGACCGAGCTGGACTGGCTGCCCGGCTACGAGGGCTCGCGCCCGGTGCGCGTCGGCAACGGCGCCGCCGGCCAGCTCCAGCTGGACGTGTACGGCGAGGTCACCGAGGCCCTGCACCTGGGCCACATGACGGGCCTGGCCCGCAGCGACTACGCCTCCCTCCTCCAGCTCAAGCTGATCCGCTACCTGGAGACGCACTGGTCCGAACCGGACGAGGGCATCTGGGAGGTGCGCGGCCCGCGCCGGCACTTCGTGCACTCCAAGGTGATGGCCTGGGTGGCCGTGGACCGCACGATCAAGCTGATCGAGAGCGGGGACGCGGACGGCCCGCTGGAACGCTGGCGGGAACTGCGCGACGAGATCCACCAGGACGTGTGCGAGAAGGGCTACGACAAGGAGCGCAACACCTTCACCCAGTCGTACGGGTCGAAGGAGCTGGACGCCTCCCTGCTGCTGATTCCGCAGATGGGCTTCCTGCCGCCGGACGACAAGCGGGTCATCGGCACCATCGAGGCGATCCAGCGCGAGCTGTCCACGCCCGACGGTTTCATCCTGCGCTACCCGACGGCGGGCGAGGAGGCCGGTGTGGACGGCCTGGAGGGCGACGAGGGGGCCTTCCTCGCCTGCTCGTTCTGGATGGCGGACGACCTGGCGATGATCGGCCGGGTGGACGAGGCGCGGCGGCTGTTCGAGCGGCTGCTGGCGCTGCGCAACGACCTGGGCCTGCTGGCTGAGGAGTGGGATCCGCGGCTCCAGCGGCAGGTGGGGAACTTCCCGCAGGCCTTCAGCCACGTTCCGCTGATCGACACGGCGCTGCGGCTGACCGCGAGCGGGGCGTACGGCGGCTGAGGCGCTCGGCGGGACGGCGGGGCGCGGTGCTCACCGCGCCACGGTGATCCTCCGGGCCTAGGCTGGAAGGGTCTTATGCCCTCCGTCCGTTGGAAGGGGGCAGCCATGGCTCCCCTCTCGAAGGCGGGCGCGGCCCTGACCGCGCTCCGCGAGGATCTGTCCGGCGAGGTGTTCGCGCCGGAGGATCCGGGCTACGACGAGGCCCGGACCGTCTTCAACGCGATGATCGACCGCAGGCCCGCCGTGATCGCCCAGTGCGAGAGCGCGGAGGACGTGGTCACCGCCGTCCGCTTCGCGAGGGAGCTGGACCTGCACATCGCCGTGCGCGGCGGCGGGCACAGCGTCGCCGGCATGGCCCTCAACGACGGCGGCCTCGTGGTGGACCTGCGGCGGATGCACGAGGTGACCGTCCACCCGGCGGCCGGTGCCGCGTACGTCGGGGGCGGCGCCACGATGAGCCACCTGGACCGCGCCTGCCAGCCGTACGATCTCGCGACCACCGGCGGCCGGGCCTCCACCACCGGGGTCGGCGGCTTCGTCCTGGGCGGCGGCACCGGCTGGCTGGACCGGAAGTTCGGCCTGGCCGTCGACAACCTGCTGGGCGTGGACCTGGTCACCGCCGAGGGCGAGCTGGTCCACGCGACCGCTGAGGACCACCCCGAGCTGTTCTGGGGGCTGCACGGTGGCGGCGGGAACTTCGGCGTCGCCACCTCGCTGACGCTGCGTCTGCACGAACTGCCGCACATGTCGATCGCGTTCGTGCTGTACCTGCCCGAGCGCGGGCCCGAAGCGGTCCGCGCCTACCGGGACCTGATCGAGGCCGCGCCGCCGGAGGCGTCCGGCGCCGCCCTCTACATCACCGGGCCGCCCGAGGAGTTCGTGCCGCCGCACCTGGTCGGCCGGCTCCTGGCCGGGGTCCTGCTGACCTACGCGGGCCCGGAGGAGGAGATGCGCAGGCTGGCGCAGCCGCTGCTGGCGATCCCCCACGAGTCCGAGATCGTCACCGCCATCCCGTACGCCGACCTCCAGTGCATGATCGACGACCCGCCGGGCATGCGGAACTACTGGTCGGCGGAGTACCTCACCGGCCTGCCCGACGAGTTCGTCGACGTCTTCTGCGCCCGCGCGGAGTCGATGCCGGTCCCGACCGGCACCCAGCACCTGGTCTTCCCGCAGGGCGGAGCCATCGCCTCCGGCCCGGACGACTATCCGGTGCCGTACCGCGGCGCGCCCTGGGCGGTACACCCGTTCGGGGTGTGGGAGGACCCGGCGGACGACGAGAGGTGCCGGCAGTGGGTCAAGGACGTCCGGTCCGACTCCGAGCCCTGGAGCACCGGAGCGGTCTACCTGAACTTCACCGGGAACGAGGGCACGGACCGGGTGGTCTCCGGGCTGGGCAGCGAGAACATGCAGCGGCTGGGCGCCCTGAAGCGGCAGTACGACCCGGACAACGTCTTCCGCTTCAACCACAACATCCGGCCGGCCTGACCCCTGGTAGCGTCCCGCGACATGGACGACCAGGGCGGGATCACGGTTCAGCGGGCGCTGGAGCTTCCGGGGCTGCGCAGCGGCCTGCCGGAGGTCGTGGCGTGCGCCGACCGCCTGGGCCGCACCGTCCGCTGGGTGCACGCGGGCGAGGTGCCGAACATCGCCTCCCTGCTCAAGGGCGGCGAGCTGCTGCTGACCACGGGGCTGGGCCTGGGCACCCGCCCCGCCGAGCAGCGGGCCTTCGTACACCGCCTCGCGGACCGGGGCATCGCCGCGCTGGTCGTCGAGCTGGGACCGCGCTTCACCCGGCTGCCCGCGACGCTCGTGGAGACGGCGCGCGCGGCGGGACTGCCCCTGGTCCAGCTCCACCGGGAGGTCCCCTTCGTCACGGTCACCGAAGAGGTCCACACCGAGATCGTCAACGGCCACTACGCCCTGCTCCAGCGGGCCGAGGAGGTCCACCGGCGCTGTACGGAGGCCCTGTTGGGCGGCGGGGGCATCCCGCAGGTGCTGCGCATCCTCGCCGACTTCACGCGGAACCCGGTCTTCCTGGAGACCCCGGACGGGCAGTTGCTGTACGCGGCGGCCAGCTCGGCCGGGGACCCGGGCGCGGACCCGCTCCAGGTGTGGGAGGGGCTGCGCGGCCAGCGCGAGGCCGAACCGTCCGCGAACACGGTGGTGGTCGACGTACCGGGCGGCGGCCACGGCACGGGCTCGGTACGGGCCCGGGTGGTCCTGGTCGGGGTCTCCGGCCCGCTGCTCCCGGTGCACCGGATGGCGGCGGAGCGTACGGCCGGCGTGCTGGCCGTGGTCCTCATGCAGGCGCGGCAGGAGGAGGAGCTGGCGGCGCGCGGCCGCGGCGACTTCCTCACGGACCTCGCGGAGGGCCGCATCTCGGCGGAGGACGCGCCGGCGCAGGCCCGTGTGCTGGGCTTCAAGCCGGGCGCCGGGCCGCTGCTGCCGGTGGTCATGCGGCTCTCGGACCTCGGCCCGTCCGGCAACTGGGCCGTTCTGGCCCGGGCGGTCCTGGAGGAGCTGTCGTCCGTCGGGGTCCCGGTCCTGCTGGGCGTCCGCCCGGTCGAGGGCCGGGTGCCGCTGCTGGTGTCGCTGCGGGCGGAGTCCGAACGCACGGCGGTCGCCGACCGGGTCGCGGCGGCGCTGCGGGCCGGTGTCGAACGGGCCGGCCTGGACCGGGCCACCGCCCCGCCGGCCGTCGTCGTCGGCGTCGCGGGCGGCTGGGCGGCCGCCTCGGCGGGTCTGCGGCACGCGGCGGAGACGGCGACGGCGGCCCACGGCCTGCCGGCCCGCCCCTGGTACGACGCCCGCCGCCTCGACATCGACCTGCTGCTGTGGCGGCTGCGCGAACACCCCGACCTGGCGGCCTTCGTGGACCGGGCGATCGGTCCGCTGCGGGCGCACGACGCGACGTCGCGGCCGCCGCTGCTGCCGACGCTGGAGACGTATCTGGCCCATGCGGGGCGCAAGGCGGAGACGGCCCGTGAACTCCACCTGAACCGGCAGACCCTCTACAACCGGCTGGCGCGCATCTCGGAGCTGCTGGGCACGGACCTGGACGACCCGGAGACGGTCCTCTCCCTGAGCCTGGCTCTCCGCGCCCGCCGCCACGCCAGCCCTTCCTGACGCGCCCCTCGCGGGCTTCGGCCCGCTGCGCCGGACTCCGTCCGTCGATCCCGCGGGCGACCCCGCCCTCGCCCAGCGCGGGGTAGCCCCGCCCATCCAGCCCCGCCGGCATGTGAGGCGCGGGGCGCGGGGCGGAGCCCCGTAGCGGTGGCGCGCCCGGAAGCGGCGGGGTGGCCCTGCGGGGCTTGTCCCCCTCCCCGCCCTTCCACCGTTCCCCGGGCTCCGCCCGGACCCGCGCCTGAAGGGCTGGGGGAGCAGGGCTGTGGCCCGGGGACTGCTGCCCGTCAGGAGCGGCGTTCGGTGCGTGCTCTCGGCGTGCCGGCCGGAAGCGCTCGTACGGGACGTACGTGGCTTTCGGCCGGTGCGGCGGGAGTGCGTGCCGGACGCCGCGACGGGGCAACTCGATACAGGCCCTAGCGGTGGCGTTCCGTCAGTTCGTCGTAGACGGACAGGACCTGGGCCACCGTGTCGTCCTCGGAGGGCCACGTCGCGGCCTGTAGGCGCCCCGCGGCGGCCAGGTCGGCCCGGCGGGCCGGATCGGCCAGGAGGCCCGCCACGGCCGAGGCGAGGGCGTGCGCCTCCCCCGGCGGGACGAGCACCGCGCCCTCCCCCACCAGCTCCGGCACACCGCCCACCGCCGTGGCGACCAGCGGCACGCCCGCCCGCAGCGCCTCCTGCGCCGGCAGTGCCTGCGCCTCCCAACGGCTCGGCAGCACCGCCAGGTCCGCCGCCGCCAGCAGCTGCGCCGTATCCCGGCGGCGTCCGAGCAGCCGGACCGGGAGCCCCTCCGCTGCGATCCGCCGGGCCAGTTCGGCCCGTAGCGGCCCCTCTCCCGCGATCACCAGCAGCGGTACGGGCTCCAGGGCCCGCCACTCCCGCGCCGCGTCGAGGAGGACCGAGTACCCGCGGTGCGCCGCCAGGCTGCCGACCGCGATGAGCAACGGCCGTTCGACGACGCCGAGTTCCGCCCGCAGCTTGCCCGGGTCCGACGCCCCCTCCGGGGCGGCGGGGACCGCCACGGGAGCCAGCCGCGCGTCCCTGGCGCCCCGCTGCCGCGCGAGGTCCACGAGGTCCGAGGAGGCTCCGAGGACCACCGCGGCGGCCCGCGCCACGCGCCGTTCCAGTATCCGGCTCAGCCGCCCGAGCGCGCCGGGCGCCGTCGGGCCGTCGCCGTGCCAGCTCACCACCAGCGGCACCCGCCGCCCGCGTATGGCCAGCGCGGCCCGCAACCCGGCCCGCACGCCGTGCGCGTGCACGACGTCCGCGCCGGCGCACGCCGCCCGCAGCACGCTCACGGCGTCGGGCGCGAACTCCGCCCCGGCGCCGGTGAAGTCGTACTCCCCCTCCGCCTGGACGGGCGCGCACACGGTGACCCGCACCCCGCGCGCGGCGAGCCCGGTGGCGAGCGATCGGACGTGCGCGCAACTGCCCGCGCCCGCGCCGCCGCCGAGCACGTGGACGGTGCGCAGCGGCTGGCGCCCGTAGGGCTGTGCCGCGACGGAGGTGGAGACCGGGGAGCTGCTCACGGGCCGAAGCTCCAGGGTGAGGGGAGTCAGAGACTTCGCCAAGGATGCCAGTCCGTACGCGCGTTCCGGGACCATATGGGTGCGGATCCTGTGCGAGATACGGCCGGACACCCCCCAGCCTCACCCACGCGGCTTAAGTGGAATCCGAAGAGTGACGTGCCGATCGGTCTGTTTCAGGTCCGAACCGGTCGTTCGCGGACAAGCGGAGGGCCCGGAACGTCATGCGTTCCGGGCCCTCCGAACGGTGTGCGGGTTCACGCGTCGGCGCGCGCCGCCGCCAGCAGTTCCTCGGCGTGCGCCCGCGCGGAGACGGAGTCCTCGTGCCCGGCGAGCATGCGCGAGAGCTCGCGGATGCGGTCCTCGCCCTCCAGGACGGTGACGCCGCTGCGGGTGACCGAGCCGTCGTTGGTCTTCTCCACCAGCAGCTGCCGGTCGGCGAAGGCCGCGACCTGCGGCAGGTGGGTGACGACGACGACCTGCGCCGACCGGGCGAGCTTCGCCAGGCGCCGGCCGATCTCGACCGCGGCCTTGCCGCCGACGCCCGCGTCGACCTCGTCGAAGAGGTAGGTGGGCACCGGGTCGGTGCCCGCGAAGACGACCTCCACCGCGAGCATCACCCGGGAGAGCTCACCGCCGGAGGCGCCCTTGGCGATCGGCCGCGGCTGGGCTCCCGGGTGCGGGGCGAGCAGCAGTTCGACCTCGTCGGTGCCGGAGGGTCCGTAGGCGACCGGGCGGCCGTCCACGTCCACTCCTTCGGGGTCCTCGGTCTGCCGGATGTCGATGGTCACCCGGGCGTGCGGCATCGCCAGCGACGCCAGCTCCTGCGTCACCGCGGAGGCGAAGCGCGTCGCCGCCTCCACCCGTGCGTCGGTCAGCGCCTGTGCCAGCAGCGACAGTTCGGCCCGCAGCCCGTCCCGCTCCGCGGTCAGCTCGGTGATCCGCTCGTCGTCGCCGTCCAGTTCCAGCAGCCGGGCGGCGCCCTGTTCGGCCCACTCCAGCACGGCGTCCACGGTGCCCTCGGAGCCGTACTTGCGGGTCAGCTGGGTGAGAGCGGCCCGGCGCTCCTCCACCGCGGCCAGCCGCAGCGGATCGGCGTCGAGGTCGTCGGCGTAGCCCGCCAGTTCCCCGGCGACATCGGAGAGCAGGATGCCCAGTTCCCCGATCCGCTCGGCGAGCGCGCCGAGAGCCGGGTCGTGGGACCGTACGGATTCCAGTGCCCGGTGGGCTCCGGCGACGAGCATGTTCGCGTCGATGGCCTCGGGGTCCTCGGGGTTGCCCGCGAGCGCGGCGTGCGCCGCCTGGGCCGCCGAGGCCAGTGCTTCGGCGTGCCCGAGCCGCTCCGCCTCGGCCGCCAGCTCGGCGTCCTCGCCGGCCACCGGCTCCACGGCCGCGATCTCGTCCAGCCCGAAGCGGAGCAGATCCGCCTCCTGGGCCCGCTCCCGGGCCCGGGTGGTGATCTCGTCGAGCTCCACGGCGACCGCGCGGAGCCTGCGGTAGGCCGAGCCGTACTTCTCCAGCGGGACGGCGACGGCGTCCCCGGCGTACCGGTCGAGCGCCTGCCGCTGCCGGGCCGGCCGGAGCAGGCCCTGCTGGTCGGTCTGTCCGTGTACGGCGACCAGGTCGTCGGCGAGTTCGCCGAGCAGCCCGACGGGTACGGAGCGGCCGCCGACGTGGGCGCGCGAACGCCCCTCGGCGGACACGGTCCGGCTGATCAGCAGGGCGCCGTCGTCGAGCTCGGCTCCGGCCTCCTCGGCGCGTACCGCGGCAGGGGCGTCCGGGCGCATGACGATGCGGCCCTCGACCACCGCCGCCTTGGCCCCGATCCGCACCAGGGCCGGGTCGGCGCGACCGCCGAGCAGCAGCCCGAGGCTGGTGACGACCATCGTCTTGCCCGCGCCGGTCTCGCCGGTCACCGCGGTGAAACCGGGCGACAGCTCGACCACCGCGTCGTCGATGACCCCGAGCGACCGTATCCGCATCTCCTCAAGCACGGGACGACGATACCGAGGTTTCCCCGGTGCCATGTGACGTCACCCGCCCCGAGTTTTCCGAACGCATGTGCTATTAGTGCTGTCGCGGCGGGCCGGGAGCAGCAACACCGTTGACCGCAGCCGGGCTTGCTGGCGGCGAGGTCCCGTGGACGCCCGCCGCCGGCCGGGTCCTTCGGTGAGGTACGTCCCTCAGTGGGGCGCGCCGCGCCAGCCCGACACCGGCAGCGCGAACTTCGCGACGAGCCGGTCCGTGAAGGACGCGTGGTGCAGCCTGGCGAGCCGCACGGGCACCGCACCGCGCCGGACCTCCACACGGGCCCCGGCCGGCAGCTCCAGCATGCGCCGGCCGTCGCACCACAGCACTCCGTGCGGGGTGCCGTTCTGCACCTCCACCGCCAGCACCGAGTTCGGCGAGGTCACCAGCGGCTTCGCGAACAGCGCGTGCGCACTGATCGGCACCATCAGCAGCGCCTCCACCTCCGGCCAGACCACCGGCCCGCCCGCGGAGAAGGCGTAGGCCGTCGAGCCCGTCGGAGTCGCGCAGACGATGCCGTCACAGCCGAAGCCGGTCACGGGGCGTCCGTCGATCTCCAGGACCACCTCCAGCATCCGCTCCGGGGACACCTTCTGGACCGCGGCCTCGTTCAGCGCCCAGTCCCGGTGGACGACGTCGCCGTTCGTGCGCACGATCACGTCGAGGGTCATCCGCTCCTCGACCTCGTACGAGCGCGATACGACCCGGTCCACGACCTTGTCCAGGTCGTCACGCTCGGCCTCGGCGAGGAAGCCGACCCGGCCCAGGTTGACGCCGAGCATCGGCACGCCCGAGGCGCGCGCGAACTCGGCGCCCCGCAGCAGGGTGCCGTCACCGCCCAGCACCACCAGCAGCTCGCACCCGTCGAGCACCCCCGGCGTGGACTCGGTGACGAGCTCCACCTCCGGCGGCAGCGGCAGGTCCACCGCCTCGTGGTCGAAGACCCGTACGCCCAGCCCGCAGCGCAGCAGTCCCTTGACGACCAGCTCGGCGCTGCGGATGGCCGCAGGCCGCCCGGTGTGCGCGAGCAGGAATACGGTCCGTTCCCCCGAAGAATCTGTCACTGCGGCCCCTCCGCCACTGCACGGTCAACATCCGCCGGGTCGAGCGCCGGTGCCCCCGCCCTCAGCCACAGAAAGTACTCCACGTTCCCGGACGGCCCCGGCAGCGGACTGGCGGTCACTCCGAGGACCCCCAGTCCCAGGCGCGCGGCCTGGGCCGCGACCTCGCGCACGGCCTCCGCCCGCAGCTCCGGGCTGCGCACGACGCCGCCGCTGCCCAGCCGGTCCTTGCCCACCTCGAACTGCGGCTTGACCATCAGCACCAGATCGGCGTCCGGCGCCGTGCACCTCACCAGCGCGGGCAGCACCAGGCCGATGGAGATGAAGGACAGGTCGCCGACGACGAGGTCCACCGGGACGCCGTCGATCTGCTCGACCGTCAGCTCCCGCACGTTCGTGCGGTCCTTCACGGTCACCCGGTCGTCGCTCTGCAGCGACCAGGCGAGCTGCCCGTAGCCGACGTCGACCGCCATGACGTGGGCCACGCCCGCGCGCAGCAGTACGTCGGTGAAGCCGCCGGTGGAGGCGCCCGCGTCCAGCGCCCGGCGGCCCTCGACCCGCAGCCCCTGGGGCTGGAAGGCCGCGAGGGCGCCCGCGAGCTTGTGCCCGCCGCGGGAGACGTAGTCGGGGTCGGCGTCGTCCTTGAGGACCACGAGGGCCGCACTGGTCTCGACCTGGGTGGCGGCCTTGGTCGCGGTGGTGCCGCCCACGGTCACCCGGCCCGCGGCGATCAGCTGCGCGGCGTGCTCGCGCGAGCGGGCCATGCTGCGGCGTACCAGTTCGGCGTCCAGGCGGCGGCGTGCCACTCCTGCCACGTTCGGTTCAGCTCCTGTTTTCGTACGGTCCGGGGACGGGCGGTGCGTCCAGCGCCGTCAGCGTCTCACGCAGCCCCCGGTGCACATCCTCGTACACCTCAAGGTGTCCGTCCGCCCCGAGGTGGTCCGCGTCCGCCAGCCGCGCCAGGTGCGCGTCCACGCCGGCGTGGCCGGTGGGGGTGCGTACGACGCCCAGCGGCACGGGCCCGGCGGGCCCGTCGGCGGCCCCCGCCTCGGCTCCGGGTCCGGCCTCGGCTTCGGCCTGGGACGCGAGGGACTCGGCGGACCCGGACTCGTTCCGGGCCTCCGCCCGGGTCTCGGCTGCTTCGTCGGTCATGCCACGACGCTACCTCGAAGCGCCCCCGCGGCCACGCGCGGCTCTGCGGTACGGTCGTGATCACGATGGCTACGATCCAGGAGTGCCGTGAAGCACTCGACGAACTCTCCGGCAACCTCGCGCGGGCCGAGGCCGGCGTGCGCGGCGCGGCCGCGTTCGACCGCTCCCTCAGCTGCCACATCACGGACCTGGACCAGACGTTCACGGGCCGCCTCGACGGAGGCCGGATCCGGGTGGACGCGGTCGCTCCGGGCCCGCCGGCCCAGAAGGCCGAGATCCGCCTCGCGATGACCGGCGACGACCTGGTCGCGCTGGTCGCGGGCGAGCTGAAGTTCGCGAAGGCCTGGGCCTCCGGCCGGATCAGGCTGGAGGCCGGCTTCCGCGACCTGCTGCGGCTGAAGAGCCTGCTCCAGTGATGTGACCGCCAAGGTTCACCGGGTCGCGGCGCCCGGCACGGCACCTCACCGCGTTGTCGGACCACGCCCGTACGCCCCGTACGTACGAACGGCGGCCCTCCGCCTTGAGGTGCACCGCACCGAACACCGCGACCCGGCACACCTCTGCGGCCACGGCACTAGGGTCTGTATCGAGTTGCCCCGCGGCGTCGCGACGCCCGGCACGCACCCTCGGCGTGCGGGACGGATGTCCTAGTAGCTCCGCTACGAGGACATCCGTCCCGCACGCCGAGCGCACGCACCGAACGCCGCTCCTTGCTCCACGGGGCAACTCGATACAGACCCTAGGGGGTGTCCGGCGGATCATGGCCGGGCCCGGGTCGTCCGGGCACCCCCTAGCCGGATTCGGCGGCCTGGACCTGGACCTGTGCGCGGGAGCGCCGTGCCGCCGGGATCACCAGCGGCGTCCCCGTCTCCGGGTCGTCGATGACCTGGCAGCGCAGCCCGAACACCTTCTCCACGAGCTCCGCGGTGACCACCTCCTGCGGCGGCCCCTCGGCGATGACCTTGCCGCCCCGCATCGCGATCAGGTGCGTGGCGTAGCGGGCGGCGTGGTTGAGGTCGTGCAGCACGGCGACGAGGGTGCGCCCCTGGGTCTCGTGCAGTTCGGCGCACAGGTCCAGCACATCGATCTGGTGCTGGATGTCCAGGTACGTCGTCGGCTCGTCGAGCAGCAGCAGCGGGGTCTGCTGCGCCAGGGCCATCGCGATCCACACGCGCTGCCGCTGCCCGCCCGACAGCTCGTCCACGGCCCGGTCGGCGAGCTCCGCGACCCCGGTCGAGGCCATCGACTCGTTGACGATCCGCTCGTCCTCGGGCGACCACTGCCGCAGCAGACCCTGGTGCGGGTACCGGCCGCGCGAGACGAGGTCGGCCACCGTGATGCCGTCGGGCGCGATCGAGGACTGCGGGAGCAGGCCGAGGGTCTTGGCGACCTTCTTCGCAGGCATGGACCCGATGGCCTGCCCGTCCAGCAGCACCCGTCCCTCGGACGGCTTCAGCATCCGCGACAGGGCCCGCAGCAGCGTGGACTTGCCGCAGGCGTTGGGGCCGACGATCACCGTGAAGGAGTTGTCGGGGATCTCCACCGACAGGTTCTCGGCGATGACCCGCTGGTCGTAGCCGAGGGTCACGTTCTCCGCGGTCAACCGCTGCACTTGCGCACTCCTGAGGTTCATATACGTCCTGCCTTGCGCTCGGTGACGAGCAGCCAGAGCAGATAGACACCGCCGACCAGCCCGGTCACCACACCCACCGGCAGCTGGTCCGCGCCGAAGGCCCGCTGCGAGGCCCAGTCCGAGAGCAACAGCACCACCGAGCCCATGAGGGCGCCGGTCAGCAGGTTGGCGCCGGGCGAGCGGGTCAGCCGCCGCGCCAGCTGCGGCGCGGCCAGCGCGACGAAGCTGATCGGCCCGGCCGCGGCGCTCGCCGCCGTGGTGAGCAGGATGGCGGCCAGCATCAGCAGCAGCCGGGTGCGCTCCACCCGCACCCCCACCGCGTACGCGGCGTCGTCGCCCATCTCGATCATCCGCAGGGCCCGGCTCTGCCCCAGCACCAGCGGGAACAGCACCGCGCAGGTCGCCATCAGCGGCCACACCTGCGCCCAGTCCCGGCCGGCCAGCGAACCGGTCAGCCAGACCATCGCCCGCGAGGCCTCCACCAGCTGGGCCTTGGTGATCAGGTACTGGATGACGGCCACCAGCATCGCGGAGGCGCCGATGCCCACCAGGACCAGCCGGTAGCCGTGGATCCCCCGCTTGTACGCCAGCAGGTAGACGGCGGCGCCGGCCAGCAGGCCGCCGATCAGCGCCCCGGCGGCCACCTCGGTCGCCGAGCCGTTCAGCAGGATGATGACGACGAGGGCGCCGACCGCGGACCCGTAGGAGAAGCCGAGCAGGTCGGGCGAGCCGAGCGGATTGCGGGTCACCGACTGGAAGACGGCTCCGGCCATGCCGAGGGCCGCGCCGACCAGCAGGGCGACCAGCACCCGGGGCAGCCGCAGGTCGTTGACGATGAAGTCGTTGGCGGGGGTGCCGTTGCCGAGCAGGGTCTGTACGACGTCCCACGGCGCGATGTCGAAGTCGCCGGTGCCGATGAGCAGGACGGCCATGACGGACGCGGCGAGGACGAGCAGGACGCCGACGGCCAGGGCGCGCCGCTCGATCCGCAGCGACACCCCGCCCGGGAGCCGCACGGGACGTGCTTTGGCGGTCACGGTCACAGCTGGGCCATCCTCTTGCGCCGGACGAGGTAGATGAAGACGGGGCCGCCGATGAGGGCGGTGACGATGCCGACCTGCAGCTCGGCGGGCCGGGTGACGACCCTGCCGACGACGTCCGCGCCGAGCAGCAGGACGGGCGACAGGACGGCCGAGTACGCGAGCACCCAGCGCATGTCCGGGCCGGTGAAGACCCGTACGAGGTGCGGGATCATCAGGCCGATGAAGACGATGGGCCCGCAGGCGGCGGTCGCCGCACCGCAGAGCAGGGTGATGGCGAGCATCGCGCCGACCCGCGTCCGCGTCAGGTTCGCACCCAGCGCCCTGGCCGTGTCGTCCCCCATGGCCATCGCGTTGAGCGGCCGGCCGAGCGACAGCGCGAGCACCGCGCCGACCAGCAGGAAGGGGGCGACCTGCCGGACGGTGTCCATGTTGGCCGAGGCCAGCGAGCCCACCGTCCAGAAGCGCAGCTTGTCCAGCGCCTTGCTGTCCATCAGCTGCACGGCGTTGATGTAGCCGACGAGGGCCGCGCTGGCCGCCGTGCCGGCGAGCGCGAGGCGCACCGGTGTGGCGCTGCGGCTGCCGCCGAGCACGTACACGACGACCGAGACCACGGCGGCGCCGAGGAAGGCCCACCACACGAACTCGCTCAGCGAGCTCGCGCCGAAGAAGCTGATCGCGGAGACCACGGCGGCCGCGGCGCCGGCGTTGACGCCGAGAATGCCGGGCTCGGCCAGCGGGTTGCGGGTCAGCGCCTGCATCACCGCCCCGGACAGCCCGAGTCCGAGCCCGACCATCAGCCCCAGGAGGGTGCGCGGGACCCGGAGGTCCCGCACGACCACGTCCGAGGTGGTGCCCGAGTAGTGGAAGAGACCGTGCCAGACCTCCTCCAGGGGCATCTCCTTGGCGCCCACGGCGATACTCACCACCGCGACCAGGGCGAGCACCACGAGGGCGCCGGCCAGGCCGGCGGCACGCGCGGCATGGCGTGGGCGGGCGACGGCGTCGGGCGGGGGCGCCGCGCTCGGTCCGGATTCGGGGGGACTCTCAACCAACACGCGGGTTAGGTTAGCCTAGCCTCTGCCTCGATCGGACCTTCGGACACCTGCTAAAGGCCCAGCCTGGCCAGCGCCTTCGCCGAGTCCAGCGTGCACGCTTCCTCCGCGGCGGCCGTCCAGGCCGCCGCGCACAGCGCCCGCAGTCCGTCCAGCGGGTCCCGGTCCGACCCGCTCCCGCTGTTGTCGTCCTCGTCGTCCCTCTCGTCTCTGTCGTCCTCGTCGTCCTCGCGCAGTTCGAGCACGCCGTTGTTCAGCGCGACCGCCGTCCAGCCGCCGCAGCCGAACCCCTCCGCGGCCGGCACCACCTCCGGCTGCCCGGACAGCAGCCCGCGCAGGTCCCGGTCCACGTAGGTCGGCCGGTGCCGGGGCTCGGCCCGCAGCAGCTGCTCCGCGCCGGTGACCCCGGTCAGCACCAGCAGCGAGTCCACCTCGCCGTTGAAGGCGCCCTCGATGTCGGTGTCCAGCCGGTCCCCGACGACCAGCGGCCGCTTCGCCCCGGTCCGCAGCACGGTCTCCCGGTGCATCGGGGGCAGCGGCTTGCCCGCCACCTGCGGGTCCGCGCCCGTGGCGATCCGTACGACCTCCACCGCGGCCCCGTTGCCCGGCGCAATGCCGCGCGCCCCGGGGATCGTCAGGTCGGTGTTCGACGCGTACCACGGCACGCCCCGGTTGATGGCGTACGCGGCCTCCGCGAAGCGGCCCCACGCCAGGTCCGGCCCGCCGTAGCCCTGCGCGACCGCCGCGAGCCCCGCCTCGTCGGCGGACTCGACCGGCAGGAGCCCGCGTTCGCGCAGCGCGACCCGCAGCCCCTCCCCGCCGATCACCAGCACCTTGGACCCCGGCTCCACCTGCTCCGCGATCAGCCGGGCCACCGCCTGCGCCGAGGTGATCACCTCGGCCGGCTCCGTCGGGATGCCCAGTTCGCCCAGGTGCTCGGCGACGGCCTCGGGGGTCCGCAGCGCGTTGTTCGTGACGTACGCCAGGTGCATGCCGTCCGCGCGGGCCGCCGCGAGGGATTCCACGGCGTGGCCGATGGCCCGACCGCCCGCGTACACCACGCCGTCCAGGTCCAGGAGAGCGGTGTCGTACGCCTGGTGCAGACTCTGGTCACACGCCGCAGGACTGGTCCTGATCTGCCGGGTCATTCTGGCCGCTCCCTCTGTGATCGATCTTGTCCGATTCCCTACTGCCCCGATCATCCCGCATGGCGAGACGCGACTTACCATGCACCAATGACCATTTCTGGCACCGCGGAGCACGGACTGCGCCTGATCCCGTTCCATGGCCTGCGCTACGTCCCCGAGCGTGTCGGCAGCCTGGCCGCCGTCACCTCGCCGCCGTACGACGTGGTCGTGCGTCCCGACGGAGTCGACCACCTCGAATCCGCCGACCCGCACAACATCGTCCGCCTGATCCTCCCCCAGGCCGGAACCCCGGCCGCACGCAACGAGCAGGCCGCCCGCACCCTGCGGGACTGGGTCGCCGAGGGCATCCTGTCCGCCGACCCGGAGCCCGCGCTGTACGTGTACGAGCAGCGCAGGGCGGGCCTGCTCCAGCGCGGCGTCATCGGCGCCCTGGCCCTCTCCGCCGCCGACGCGGGCATCGTCCTCCCCCACGAGGACGTCATGCCGGACGTGGTGACCGACCGGGCGGGCCTGATGCGGGCCACCTCCGCCAACCTGGAACCGCTCCTGCTCACCTACCGCGGCGACGACCCCGGCACGGGTGCGGCGGCGGTCGTCGAGCAGACCGCCCAGCGCGCACCCCTGCTGTCGACCACCACCGAGGACGGTTTCCAGCACCGGCTCTGGGCCATCACGGACCCGGCGGAACTCGCCACGGTCGCGGCGGACCTCAGGCACCGCCAGGCGCTCATCGCCGACGGCCACCACCGCTGGGCGACGTACCTGCGCCTCCAGGAGGAGCACGGCTCCCCCACCGCGTGGGACTTCGGCCTGGTGCTCCTCGTGGACACCGCCCGCTACCCGCTCCAGGTCCGCGCCATCCACCGGATGCTGCGCCGCCTCCCGGTCGCCGACGCGCTGGCCGCCGTCTCCGGCCACTTCCGGGTCCGCCCCGTCGACGGGCCGCTCCCGCTGGCCCTGGACGCCCTCTCGGACGCGGCGGAACGCGGCAACGCCTTCCTCCTCGCCGGCGACGGCGCCTTCCACCTGGTCACCGATCCCGACCTGGCACTCCTCGACCGCACGGTCCGCCACGACCGCCCTGAAGCCTGGCGCCGGCTGGACGCCACCGTCCTGCACGCGACGCTGCTCGACGTCCTCTGGCACGTCCCGGACACCCCCGACCAGATCACGTACATCCACGACGCCGCGTCCACGGTGGCCATGGCCGAACGCCACGGGGGCACCGCCGTCCTGCTCCACCCCGTACGCGAGGAGGTCGTACGCGACCTCGCCCGCCAGGGGGTCACCATGCCACGGAAGTCCACGTCCTTCGGACCGAAGCCCGCCACCGGCCTGGTCCTGCGTGGACTGGGCTGACCGCTTCCGGAGCTGCGGCCTGCGGACCTCACCTCGGACACGAAGAAGGGCGGCACCCCGACCGGGGTACCGCCCTTCTTCTTCAGTTCGACGTCACTTCGACACGGCTCAGGCCTTGTCGCCCCGGACCTCGGCGTCGGCCGCGGACTCCTCCAGCGGCTCGTACTCCTCGTCGTCCTCGTCGTAGTACTCGGTGACGTCGGTGGCGCGCTCGGCCGCGGCGATCTCCGCTGCGTCCACGTCCTCGTCGTCGTCCTCGTCGTCCTCGCGCTCGTCCTGGTCGTCCTGGACGCCCTGGTCGTCGACGAGGTTCTCGATGCCGTCCTGGTCCTCGTCGTCGTCCGCGTCGATCGCGGCGTCGACGAACTCGACGCCGTCGAGCTCGGCGAGACGGTCGGAGGCGTCGGTGGCCCCGTCCTTGTCCGCTTCGAGGGCCTTGCCGAACCACTCGCGGGCCTCGTCCTCACGACCAGCCGCCAGCAGGGCGTCGGCGTAGGCGTACCGCAGGCGCGCGGTCCACGGCTGCACGGCGTTGGACGCCAGCTCGGGGCTCTGCAGGGTCACGATGGCGGCTTCGAGCTGCCCCTGGTCCCGCCGGGCACCGGCCGCGACCAGCCGCATCTCGACCTGGCCGGCCTTGTCGAGCTTCTGCACCTCGGGCTCGCCGGCCATGGCCAGCGCACGCTCGGGACGGCCGAGGCCGCGCTCGCAGTCGGCCATGACGGGCCACAGCTCGACGGAGCCGGTCATGCGCTTGGCGGCACGGAACTCGGCGAGGGCCTCGCTGTACTTCTGCGTGGCGTACGCGGCGAAGCCGGCGGCCTCACGGACGGCGGCGACGCGGGAGGCCAGGCGCAGGGCGATGCGCGAGTACGCGTACGCCTGCTCGGGGTCCTCGTCGATCAGTCGGGCGACCATGACCAGGTTCTTGGAGACTTCTTCGGCCAGGCCCTTGGGCAGGCTCAGCAGCTCCTGGCGCACGTCGGCGTCGATTTCGAGGCCGGTGACGTCCTCGTCGATGGGCAGCCGCTTGACCGGGTCGCGGTCGCGGTCCGAACGGTAGCCGCGGTCGCCGCCACGGTCGTCGCGGCCACCGCGGTATCCACCACGGTCGTCACGACCGCCACGGAAGCCGCCGCGGTCGCCGCCCCGGTCGTCACGCCGGGGGTACGAGGGGCGGTCACCCCGGTCACCGCGGTCGTCGCGACGCGGGTAGGACGGACGGTCGCCGCCGCGGTCGTCGCGGCCGCCCCGGTATCCACCACGGTCGTCGTCCCGACGCGGGTACGAGGGACGCTCGCCGCCACGGTCGTCCCGACGCGGGTACGAGGGACGCTCGCCACCGCGGTCGTCCCGACGCGGGTAGGACGGACGGTCGCCGCCGCGGTCGTCGCGGCGCGGGTAGGACGGACGGTCGCCGCCGCGGTCGTCGCGGCCACCGCGGTATCCACCACGGTCGTCGTCCCGACGCGGGTACGAGGGACGGTCCCCGCCACGGTCGTCGCGACGCGGGTACGAGGGACGCTCACCGCGGTCGTCACGGCGGAAGGAGGGACGGTCGCCACCCCGGTCGTCCCGACGCGGGTAGGACGGACGGTCCCCGCCACGGTCGTCGCGACGCGGGAAGCTCGGACGGTCGCCACCGCGGTCGTCGCGGCCACCGCGGTATCCACCACGCTCGTCGTCCCGACGCGGGTAGGACGGACGGTCCCCGCCCCGGTCGTCACGACGCGGGAAGCTCGGACGGTCGCCACCCCGGTCGTCACGACGCGGGTACGAGGGACGCTCGCCGCCACGGTCGTCACGGCGGAAGCCACCGCCACCGCCACCGCCGCCGGAGGGACGGCCACCACGGTCGTCGCGACGGTAGCCACCGCCACCGCCGCCGGCCGGCCTGCCGCCGCGGTCGTCGCGACGGAACGGGGGACGGTCGCCACCACGGTCGTCACGGCCCCCGCGGTAGCCGCCCCTGTCACCGCCGTCGTTGCGCCGAGGCTCGCGCTCCGGACGATCGTCGGGAGAGTTGGACATGGGTGTGACTCCTGTCTTCGGGGTACCGCTAGTCATTCTCGCGCAACCAACCCATGGCCGCGCTTCGGCGTAAAGAGGTGAAAAACAAAAAAGGACCCTTGGTCCAGCGTTGAACGCTGGACCAAGGGTCCTTTGAAAGATTGTTCGGCGGCGTCCTACTCTCCCACAGGGTCCCCCCTGCAGTACCATCGGCGCTGAAAGGCTTAGCTTCCGGGTTCGGAATGTAACCGGGC
>NZ_JBHXAG010000032.1:0-13447 GCF_042726555.1 Streptomyces sp. NPDC060232
CGCCGCCCTGTGCGTATCTCACGGTCCAGGGCTACCGGAGCGGACCGGCCGCCGTCATGCGAACGGCTCCGACATCACCCAATCAAGTTCAGTAGCGGACGTGCGGGCCGCCGAAGTAGCCGCGGACGATGTGTGGCTGACGTTGTCGGCGGTGGAAGAACCTGCGAGTTTCGGCGGCGAGTTCGGCCTGGTTCCTGGCCCGGTGGGTGTGGGGCAGGCTGCGTTTGAGGTCGGCGTTGACCAGCTTGTCGGGGTTCAGTTCGGGAGAGTACGAGGGCAGGAAGTGCAGCTCGATCTCGCCGTTGTGGTCGGCGAGCCACTCCCGGACAGTCTTCGAGCGGTGGGCCGAGTGCCGGTCGACGATCAGGTGGATCTTCCGGTCGAAGTGCCCGACGATCCGGGCGAGGAAGCGGCACATGACCTTCGCGTCGAACGACTCGGTGAAGACCATGAAGTGCATCCGGCCGCGGGTGCTGATCGCGGACATCGCGTTCACGGAGAACCGGTTCCCGGTCCGGCGGACGACCGGCGTCCGGCCCTTGGCGCCCCAGGTGCGGCCGGTGACCTGGTCCGAGCGGATCCCGACCTGGTCGGCGAAGAGGACTTCGCCGTTCTCCGCCTTCGCCCTGGACCGGATCGCCGGCCAGGTCTCCTCGTGCCAGAGGCGGACCGCTTCCGGGTCCTGCTCGACCGCCCGCTTGTCCGGACGCTGGAAGGTCAGCCCCCAACGCTTGAGGTAGTTGCCCACCCCGGGCTCGGTGAAGCGGACGCCGTACAGCTTGAAGATCAGCTCGCCTATCTGCCCCCGTGTCCACAGCTGACCCGAAAGTCCCAGGTCGGAGGGGATGTGATCGAGGACAGCCTGCCGGACGGCAGCCTGCTCGGCCTCCGACAGGACCTGGTGCTCACCCACGCGACGGCCTCGCGGGCGGCACAGCAGTGCCTCCCGGCCGCCGGCCCGCCACCTCACCCACCAGTTGTCCACGGCCTTCACCGACACCTTGAACAGGGCGGCAACCTCCACCCGGTCCCGGCCCTCCACCAGCGCGGACACCGCCAGCAACCGCGCGGCCTCCTGCGCATCCGGCGACCAGGCCCGCGCATCCCCCACCAGATCACTCACGCACCGTCAACGAGCCTGAATCCAAAGCGTTTCGGATCAATAGAAGTGAACGAAGCGAGGCATCAGATGGACGGGCTGCCGCCGAGGTTCCAGAGGAAGTCGCCCTTGCCGTCATCGGCGATGTCATAGACGAGCCCGGCGTCGCCTGTGATGCCGCCTGCCGGCACGGAGGTCCACGGCGTCCAGCAGACATACCCGCCGCCGGCCTCCTTGGAGTTGACCGCGCTCTTGTAGTTGCAGACGGCGCTCGTCTTCAAGACGTCGTTCTTCTCCAGCCGAGTGCTGAGCAGCAGCTTGTTGAACTTGCCGCTGCCGCCCTCTTGCCAGCTGAAGGATGCGGAAGCCCGGACCTGGCCGCTGAAGTTTCGCCAGACGCACACGCGACTGGTGATGTCGGTGTTGAACCCGTTGGTCGGGAGTTCGATGTGCTGGTAGCCGGTACAGCGGTACTCGTCGGATGCGGATGCCGGGCTGGCCAGGCCGATGATGGCGGTCAGCGCGATGGCTGACGCCCCGGCGAGACGTAGGCGTGATACCACAATGCCCCCTGAGGTGGATCGCTACTGCGAAGATCCTATGAGGCGCAGAGCGGGGGCGGCAAGCTCAATTGCCGCGTGTCTAGAAGGCTGTTGGGTCTCCAAGAGAGAATCACCGATGCTTTGCATAGGCCACTTCCGACCTGCTCGGGTCATAGCGGAGAACACCCGGCAGCCACCCGTACAGCCATGACGGACGCCCGGCCCACTCATCACGCGCGCATGCCGTGCGTGGCGGTGGTTCCCGGCCGGCGGCAAGGGCCCCGCTGAGTCGTGGTTCGATGCTGCAGCCCGAACGAGAACCCGACGGATACTTGCCCGATGGATGGATCAAGGGCTTCTTGGGTCAACACCACGCACGAATGGACCGGCACCGTGGACGCGGACCATCTCGATCGGATCCGGCAGGCATCCGCAGAGTTCGCGCCGGACGGACCCGAACACCTCGTTCTCGAGATCGTTGCTTACGCCGCTGACGAGGCAGCGAGCCGGGGCGGCGGACAGTGTGTGGTCACGCTGCATGCCGACGGCTCGGCGTCGGTGAAAGATGACGGCCGGGGCACCGACACTCGGGTTGACGAGCACGGCCGAGTGGTGAAGAAACCGATCATGGCCACGAAGGACCTTCGATTCTTCGACCTCCCGGAGGTGGAGCGGCTGCCGGACGGACATCCGCGTCGCGGCATGTCCGTCGTCGCAGCGCTCAGCGAGTGGCTGATCCATACCAACCGCCGTTTCAACGGATCCTGGAGCCAGCGCTATGAGCACGGCGTTCCGGTGACCGACCTGCGGCCCGTCGAAGCCGACGGGACCACGGGGACCTGCGTCCGCATCCTGCCGGACGAAGCCCTGCGTTCCCGGTGGTCGTTGACTGCGGGCGATCTGGTGCGGTGGTCCGCATACTGGCCCGACCTGACCGCTCACCTCGACGATCAGCGCGACAGCGAGGACCGGGCAGGTCCGTGACCACGGGGCGGCACGACCGCTGCCGGGCACGCCGCGCGCGGCAGGCCGCGCGCTCGTCGGTCTCCCGGGCCTGCCGGAGCGGAGCCGCGGCCCGGCCACGGGCCTGTGCCTCCCCCGTGAGGGGGAGCGCAATGGTTCGGCGGGAGGATCCGATCCGGCCGCATCGTCGGGAGGCTGGACAGCATGAACACCGATGCACTGCGCCCCGGCCCGAGCGGCGAAGCTCCGGTCGCGGGGCCGGCCACGTCGCCCTTGCTGAGAATGCGTCGCATCAGCGGTTACGGCGTCGCCGTCGCGGTCACTCCGTACCTGCTGATCAAGATCGTCTGGACCTTCGGTCTCTTCCTTTCGACCGAGCAGATGGGCGAAACCGGCTGGCGCACGATCAACGCGGCCACCGCGGCACTCGCCGCGGTGGCCATCGTGCTGGCGATGGCGTTCTGCCGGCCGTGGGGTGAGCGGCTGCCCGCATGGCTGGTGGCCCTGCCCGTATGGGTGGGCACCGGCCTGCTCGTTCCCGTGGTCTTCCTGGCACCGGTGCTCGGCCCAGCCGCCATGGCCCGGGACAAGGAGGCCGGGGCCGCCGACATCTGGGCCTACGAACAGATGCTCGTCATGGTCTCCCTGGTCGGGATCGGCATCGGTCTGCCGCTCGGTCTGGCGGGCTACGCCAAGGCGCGGTGGCCGGAGGCGCTCGGCGGCCCGACCGACTACGCGGAACGTCCGGGGAACACCCGGCGGCTGCAGACCGGCCTCGCCGGGCTCGTCGCCGTCGGCAGCATCCTGCTCGGCGTCACCAAGGTGTACTGGGCGACGGGCGGCGCCCTCGGCCTCGACCCGACCCTGCTCGATGAACGCGATGTGTGGTGGCACCTCCTGTCATTCAGCACCGGCGCGTGGGCCCTCGCGGGAGCGTGGGGCCTCCTCGTGCTGACCACCCGCCGCGGGTCACGGAGGTTCCTGCCCCCCATGGCGGCGGCATGGATCTCGTCGGCAACGCTCTTCTCCCAAGCCGCGTACAACGGCTTGTCCGCCACGCGCGCCGACGCGCAGCCCTCTCCTGAGTACCCGCTGGCACACGTGCTGACCAGCGAGGCCGGCATCGTCCTGGGAGCGGTCATGGGGATGACCATCCTGCTGGTGCTGCACGACCGCAGGCGCGCCCTGCGCGGCGAGCCCTGACGGCCCGCCGGCAGCTCGGCCCCGCGCTTGTGCATCGGACTCGCTCTTCACGGGGCGGACGTCCACAAACGCCCGGCGGGCCGGCGGTGACGGGACTCCCGCGACCAGCCTCCTGCCGTGGCGGAGCGCGGCCAACTTGTCCGTGGGCCAGCCCCTCGTGTCGGCCCCTCGGCCGCCCATCCCCACGACAGCCAAGCGTTCAGCGGAGCGATGTCCTGGCTGACCGGCTACCGCCGGCCCAACCACCGTTACGAACGCCGTCCCCGCAACTACCCGGCATTCCTCGGCCCCGCCGCAGCCATCTGCTGCTCCAAGCGGCTCGTTCTCCTCACCACATAGGACACGGTCTCAGTCGGCTATTCCTTCGGCTGAAAGCAGCGCGGGCCTCAGGCAGTTGCATCCCACGACCTCGGTCCGGCCCTGGGGTGCGACCTCGAACGTGACCGTCATGCTGAGTCGCACCTTCGTGCTCAGCCAGTGCTTGTTCCCACCGCCGAGTAGCGTCCCGCGGATTGTTCTTCCCGTACCAGAAGGCGTAGTAGGCGGACGCACCCGACTTACCCTGCCAAGCAGGTGACCAGGGACTTGCCGTCCACCAGCCGCAGCACCGGCATGTCCGGGGCCGTGACCTGGAGATCGAAGGTACGCCGCACTCCGCGCAGTTCGTTTTCCGGATGGTTGTAGGTCTCGACCACGTCGCTTGTGAGCTCGCCCGGCGCGAAGTACTCGCTCTCCGGTTCACCGTCCGCCGCGTCCACAACTGCCCGCTCAAGCCCACGTCACAGGGTCGATGGTCGAGGACGGCCTGCCGCACGGCGCCCTGCTCGGCCTCCCCGAGCACCTGGTGCACCCCGACCGGCTTGCCCCGCGGCCGTACGACCAGCGCCTCCCGGCCGCCCGCCTGCCACTTCACCCACCACTTGTCGACCGCCTTCAGCGACACCCCGAACACCGCCGCCACGTCCTCACGGTCCCGCCCCGCCACCAACGCGGCCACCGCCCGCAGCCGCAGGGCCTCCTGCCGCGCGTCCCCCACCAGATCGCTCACACCCCACCCACGACCCAGAACCCAAACCGTCTCGGATCAATAGCCCCGGAAGGCCGGGGCGTAGTACGTGATCACTACGTAGTTGCGGCCGCCACTTCAAACCCCAGCGCCTACACGCCGACAAGGCCTACGACACACCTGAACTGCGGAAATGGCTACGGGGCAAGCGGATCGGCGTCCGCATCGCACGCAAAGGCATTGAGTCCAGCGAACGACTCGGGCGCCGCCGATGGGTGATCGAACGGACCATGTCCTGGCTCACCGGCTACCGCCGGCTCAACCACCGCTACGAGCGCCACTCCCGCAACTACCTGGCCTTTCTCGGCCTCGCTGCTGCCCTCTGCTGCTACAAGCGGCTCGTCCGCCTCACCACATAGGACACGGTCTAAGTGGCTGATCACGAGGTGGCATCCCCCGCTCAGGTGCTCCCAGCGGCGGGATCGTGTCCTGAGATGCTGGTTGTCGATGCTCCCTGCAGGGCGGGGGACGGCGCAGACCCGGGGGGGGCGACTACCAGTGTCGTGACGTGGTGTCCGCCCGTGGCGGATCTGCCGGGGGCAGAGGAACGGCGTCCGGGGGGGTCCCGGGGTCAAGAGTGGAGTCGACGGCATTCCGCCTCGACAAGGAGAAGAGATGACTCCCCTCACCATGCTCGCGCCCCGCGCGGAGGAGGGCGACACACCGCCCGGCCACTTCGACGACCACCTCGCGGCTAGGCTGCTCGACCAGCGGATCGTCCTCCTCGGCACCCAGGTCGACGAGGTGTCGGCCAACCGGGTGTGCGCGCAGCTGCTGCTGCTGTCGGCGCAGGACCCGCGCTCCGACATCAGCCTGTACGTCAACAGCCCAGGCGGGTCGGTCACCGCGGGTCTCGCCATCTACGACACGATGCGGCTCATCCCGAACGACGTCTCGACGCTGGCGATGGGCTTCGCCGCCAGCATGGGCCAGTTCCTGCTCACCGTGGGGACGCCCGGAAAGCGGTTCGCGCTGCCGAACGCGCGGATCATGATGCACCAGCCCTCGGCGGGCATCGGCGGCACCGCCGCGGACATCGAGATTCAGGCGGAGAACCTCCAATTCACCAAGAAGGCCGTCGAGCGGATCACCGCCCAGCACACCGGGCAGAGCGAGGAGACGATCGCGCGGGACGGCGACCGGGACCGCTGGTTCACGGCCGAACAGGCCAGGGAGTACGGGATGGTGGACCGGGTGGTGGAGTCGCTCGCCGACATCCGCCCGGCCACTCCGCGCCGACGGACGGGGCTGTGACATGGGGTCGTACACGGTTCCGTACGTAATCGAGCGGACCGCGCAGGGCGAGCGGTCCTACGACGTCTTCAGCCGGCTGCTGAACGAGCGGATCATCTTCCTCGGCACGGAGATCGACGACGGGGTCGCCAACGTGGTCATCGCGCAGCTCCTGCACCTGGAGTCGGCGAGCCCGGAGCAGGAAATCTCGATCTATCTCAACTCGCCCGGAGGTTCGTTCACTTCGCTGATGGCGATCTACGACACGATGACGTTCGTGCAGGCGCCGATCTCCACCTTCTGCGTCGGTCAGGCGGCGTCGACGGCGGCGGTGCTGCTGGCGGGTGGAGATCCCGGGCGACGGTTCGTGCTCCGGCACGCGCGGGTGCTGCTCGGCCAGCCGGCCAGCGGCGGCCGGCAGGGGACGGTCTCCGACCTCAGCCTCGCGGCCAAGGAGGTGGTCCGCATCCGCTCGCAGGTGGAGGAGGTCCTGTCCCGGCACACGCACCACGACGTGGCGACGCTCCGCGCGGACATGGACCGGGAGAAGGTGTTCACCGCCGAGGAGGCCGTGGCCTACGGGCTCGCCGACGAGGTGCTGAGCCGACGGTTCGCGTTCGTCTGAGCCCGAACCCGGCCGTGGCCGAGGGTCGGCGAGCGGCCGGTACGGCGGGGGCGCGCCCCCGCCGTACCGGCCGTCGGCCCGTTCCGGTCAGGCGGCGAGGCAGAAGCCGTCGTACTGCGCCGTGGGTGAGGTGCGGCCACGTGCCACCCGGCTCCGGGTGTGCCGGGCCAGCTCATCGCCAGCGAGCAGGAGCAGGTCGGCGAGGCCGAGCCCGAGGGCCTGGGCGGCGGCCGCGAGCACCTCGGAGGATGCCTCCTTGCGTCCGCGCTCCACCTCCGACAGGTACGGCATCGAGATCCGGGCCGCCTCCGAGACGTCCTTCAGCGTGCGTTCCTGGGCGAGCCGCTCGCGCCGCAGCACGTCGCCGACGAGGTCACGCCACAGGGGCTCCCTCGGCGCGCGTGGCTGTGGACGCCCTACGGGTCGCCGCAAGGCGCCGGCCGACCCGCCGGAACCGGGCGACGGAGCCTGTGGGCGCACGGAGATGACGCGGGACTCGTTCGGCGCATGAGTGCTCACCCTCTCACCCTAGGGATCCGGGGCGCGGGGGGAAGGGGGTGGCCTTCTGCCCTGGGTGAAGCCGCGCCGGTGCCTGGGGCGAAGCCGGTCCAGCGCCAGGTTCCGTCTGGAGCTCGGAACATGAGTGCGGTGTGGTGCTGCGGAAGATCCCGGCCGTCGCCGGCCTGTCGGGCCGGCCCCGCAGACGGCCGGGACACGCTCCTGGCCGACCGCGGATACGACCACGACAAGTACCGCCGACTGGTCTGGGTGACGGGAGTCAAACCCGTGGTCGCCCGCCGCGGCGTGCCACACGGCTCCGGCCTCGGCGTCTACCGCCGGTGCGTGGAACGGACCATCGCCTGGCTCCACGGCTTGCGCCGGCTCCGCATCCGATGGGAACGATGCGACGACATCCACGAATCCTTCCTCGGCCTCGCCACCCGCATTCACCCACCGCCACGTCCAACGCCTTCGTCAGGACCCGTTAGAGCCCTGACGGGCCCGCGCGCGGCCTCGTCGAGGCGGTCGAGGCGCTCGTAGAGGGCGCGGACGAGACGCGCACGGCCCCGGGCGCAGCGGACGGTGCCCCGCAAGGTGCCCGACAGCCAGCGCCCGGCTTCGGCGAGGACGACCTCCGCGAGGGCGCGGGCCGGGTGGTCCTCGTGGAGCCGGTCGGCAGCTCGGCGGACGTCGTCGGCCACCGCGCGGGCGGCGCCGGTCAGCTGGAGCGCGATCTGCTGGAGGTCCGCCGCAGGCAGGCCGGGGGCGCCGCTCCAGCCGAGGACGGCCTTGACCAGGCACTCGTGGGACACGCGGTCGAGCGGGAGTTCACCTTCGAGGTGCCCCTCGGGGTCGTGCAGGACCAGGTGTGTGCTGCTCATCGTGGCCTCGCCGGCGTGGGCATCGGCCGCGGGCGGCGGGCGTCCGTCTGCAAAGCGAACGTACGGCGGCCGCGGACGCGCAGGACTGACCGCGCGTACGGGTTCCGGTGCGCCGGGCGACCGGTGGGCAGGCCGGTATGGGCAGGCCGCGACGTAGCCCGGTCCCGGGCCGCGGACGGCGACCGCAAGGGTCCGCCGGCACCGCGGGCCTGCGGCTCTGGAAGGTCGCGGTGCGCGTAGCGCGGATGCGGGAGCTCCTCCTCGGGCATGTTCGCGATCTTCGCCGGCCCGGCGCGGTCCACCAGTCTGCTCGGCTCCGGCTCGGGGGCCTTCAGGTCGACGGCGCACTCCTCCAGCGGCCTTGGGTCCGCCGCGCGCCGGCGGTGCCCCGCCCACAGCGCCAGATGAGCACGCCAGTCGGGCAGGGCCGTCTGGTGCCCGTTGAACCCGGCGACGGCGGCGGCCTGCGCCCTGCCCGGGCCGGCGGGGTGGACCAGGAGGTCCGCGGCCGTGACGGTGTGCGCGTCCTGGACTGGGCGGACGGCGTAGCGTTCGTAGGCGCCGTCGAAGACCATGCCGGGCCGGTGCCAAGTGGTGCCGTCACACCGGTAGCCGCCGTGCCGGTAGAGGACGCCGGTGTGCCCGTACAGCCGGTCGTGGTGAAGCCCGCCCCCGCTGCCGTCCGTGATCAGCACGACCGTGCGGCCGTGGTCGGGGACCCATCCGCCGCCGGGTAAGGGGTCGGTGCGGCCCCGCAGTCCCTCGCCCTGGTCCCGGCCGGTGCGCCCGCTCGCGTCCGGATGGTCGAGCGGTAGCCGTTCGTCGTCGGTGAACGGCAGACCCGGAACGGGATGACCGGTACGAAGTCTGTTGGCCGCCATACGGAACCCACCCAAGATCGTCTCTCCCTTGCGACGTGAAGCCCCGTACAACACGGGGTAAGTCCTCCCATCTCTGTGGCAGCACCGGCTCTGTCAAACCGATCAGCGGACGGCGCGGCATCGCGCGGAGCGCGACAGGATCGTCCGGCCCCCTACGCCCCGGGGTTCGCGCACGTTCGGGTGAATCCAGGTCCGTCGGCGAATCGTGCCCCGCGGCCCGTCGTCGAACAGGGCATGAAGCCGGTCGACGAGCAGCACACCGCGGAGCCCGGCCCGGTGGTGCTGGACATCACCGGCGGGGGCGAGGACACCGTCACGGCCGCGCTGGAGGAGCGCCGGGCCACATCAGGCGTTGGCCCCGAGCGCCGGGATTCCGGCGAGCCCGGAGTTCGGGCCCGGGTCTACGCCGACGTCCTACGCCCGGGACGGGACGGCTCGTGAGGGGAGCCTGGGCAAGCCCTGCACGAAGGGCTTGCCCAGGGTCGCCTGAGGCTTGCCCGGGCGCTCAGGCGGGCTCGGCCTCCGCCCCCTATGGGGGGTGCGTACGCCCTGTGCCGTGGCAGTGGAAGCACGGTCCGTCGCCGGACGGTGCTGTGCTCGTCGATGGTGTCGACGGCATCGCGTAGGAGCCGGCTGAGGCCGTCGACGTGGCCGGTGTGAAGGGCGAGTTGGTGGCGCTTGTCGAGCAGGATCTCCAGCGCGGTCCCGGGCGCGGCAGCGCCCGGTTCGTAGGTGATGCCGCGGGTGACTGTGGTGATGAGCTTGTGAAGGTGGCCCATCGTTTCCCCTACGGACAGCTCGACTCGCGCGGTGAAGCCGATGTCGCCGGTCCGGGTGAGGGAGAGGAACGCGTCGGGGCGGTCGAGCGGTACGAGGTGGCCGACGGGATCGAGGCAGGACGGCTATCTGGACTGGACGGACAACCAAAAGCTCGCCGACCGCTACATCCAGGCCTACAAGCTCGCCAGGGACGACCGCCGGGCCAGGGCGCTGCAGACCTTCTGCCAGATCTACTGGCTGGAACTGCTGCGCCACGCGGGCGTCGACGGAGACCGGCTCACCAAGGACCAGTTCGTCACGGCCAACCGCCTCGCGGTCATCGACACCGGTCGGCTCAACGTCACCGAGGGCGGCGGCCATACGATCTTCGACGACACCGACGGCGACAACGAGATCAGCAAGAACGAGTTCGCCCGCTTCCTGAGGGATGTATGGAAGAGCGACGCGCCAGACGCGATGGGCTCGTTCACCAAGCTGGACACCGACGGGGACGGCGCGATCTCGCACCACGAATTCATCCGCGCGATCCGTGAGCACTCCCTCTCGAACGACCCCGACGCACCCGGCAGCATGTTCTTCGGGCGTGTCTGACCCCGCCCACTGCGTGGAGGCGCCAGTTTCGGCCGGAAGCCTCCCACGGCCGCCCCTGGAGTCCAGTTCCGGCGGGCGGCCGTCTCTGTGTGCGCATCCTCGCCGACAGCGCACGTTCCAGTGGGCCTTCTGACGGGGCGGGGGTGAACTCCACATCGGTGCCGCCGCAGCCGGCCGCGATGTCCAGCATCCGGTCCCGCTCCATCTCGTCGTCCGCGAGGCCCCAGCGGAGTTTCGTCGCGGTCCACTCCGCGCCGTACCGGCACAGCGCGTCCGGCGCCGGCGGCAGCCACTCCGCGGGGTGGTCGCGTTCCAGTTGTTGCCCCGGGTGGTGCGCCCCGCCGAATGGGTGACGGGCCGTCGCATCACTTGCCGGTAAGGCAGTTCAAATGAGTTACTCGTGCTGTCCGAACAGGTGGGCTGCCCATCCCTCCGCTGGGGAGTACACAGCTCATTGGAATCTGCCTGCGCACGCGGTCGCAGGTTCCCGAGGGCACCCACCGGAGGAACCGTCGGCCGACGCGCTCTCACGGTGCATCGGCTGATGAGGGTGGCTCATACGTCCAAGGAGGCGTGGTGCGAGTCATCAACATGCTTCGATTACTGTTCAGGGTCGGCGCGGCCGGAGGGCTCTTATGCGTGCTCACCGTCCCGGCAGCGCACGCAGAGGCGGCGGACCGGGCGCAAGCGGTGGTTGTGCCGTGCAGCGAGACGGCGTTGGTCAATGCCGTCGACGGAGCCAACGCCGCCGGGGGCGGGGACCTGATCCTCGCGCCGTTCTGTACCTACACCCTGACCGGCGCGCACAGCACGGGTGGCAGCGAAGGTCCGACGGGCTTGCCGAACATCACCACCCCGATCACCATGACCGGGCTGGCCACCGAAATCACCCGTGCGACGAACGCGCCCTCCTTCCGCATCATCGAGGTGGACGGTCCCTCACAAATCCCCTCCGCCCAGGGACAGCTCACCTTGTCCACGGTCACCATCAGCAATGGTGACGCCGGCCTCGGCGTGGGCGGTGGCATCGCCAACCTCGGCGGGTCGGTGACCATGACTGCGGGCGGTGTCCGGGACAGCCGGGCGTCGTTCGGCGGTGGTATCTACACCGACACCGCGCTAACGATGACCGCCAGCAGCGTCACCGGTAACACCGCCACCGTCAACGGCGGTGGCATCTACCGCAACGCAGGCTCCGTCACGCTACTCGCCAGCAATGTGTCCGGCAACATCCCGAACAACTGTGGCGCGACCGCCCCTTGGACCGTCCCCTGCTGAGACCGCCGGGCACTTGACTTGCCTGCGCCGGCGGGGATTTCACAGTGCGGTCGGGGAACGCGGCCTGTCTGCTCCAAACTGACCCGCGGTCGCGAAGCAAGCGAGATTGCCGGCGCCCGTGAAGTGGCGCGCCGCGTCCCTGCACAAGACAAGACGGGCCGCCCAGACGCCCCAAGGCAACGGTCTTCACATGTCTTCCCGCCCCACTGCCCACTGGAGCGTCCCCATGCGGCTGCAGGCCGCGTCAACCATCCGTCCGCTCTTGCTCCCTTACGGCAGAGCGGCACCTTCGAAGGAGAAAGATCATGGCAACCATCACTTCGGTAGTGGACACAACGACCACAACCAACCAGGGCAAGGCCGGGGACACCGTCCAGATCAACGGCACCGCGCTCTCGACGACCATCAGGGTGAACTTCGGTTCGGCGGCGGTCACCCCGACAAGCGTCACCGCCACCCAGGTCACCTTCGTGGTGCCCAGCTCGGCGCCGTGCTCCGGCCAGGTCTCAGTCAGCGTCACCAGCACCGCCGGCGCCACCAGCAACGCGCTTCCGTTCTTCGTCCTGGCCACCCCGACCACCACGGGGACGAGCGTAACCTGCGTGTCAGCTGCCACCGGCGGCCCGGTCACGCTGTTCGGCACCAACTTCCTCTCCGGAACGCAGGTCGGGGTGGGGACCGTCGGTACCGTGGCGGTCACCCCCACCCAGCCGAGCCAGGTCACCTTCACCGCCCCGGCCAACCCGGGCCAGGTCGGTACGGTCTCGACCCAGCCGCTGAGCATCACCACCGCCGGCGGCACCAGCCCCTCGGGCACCACTCTGATCGACTACTACCTCACGCCGGCCATCACCTCGGTGCTGCCCACCTCGGGCACGGAGGGCGAGGAGATCACCGTCACCGGAACCGATTTCGTCGGCGTCGACACCGTCACCTTCACCGACAGCACCGCCGCCACCGCCACCGCGGTCTTCACCCCCGTGAGCGACACCCAACTCGTCGCCACCGTGCCCAGCGGACTGGCCACCGGGGCCGGAAGTATCACGGTCCACACCTGCGGCGGCGACTCCAACGCCCAGGCCTTCACGATCGTCTGACCTTCCGAGACGGTCAGACGCCCACGCCAGATCCACGTCGCCGCCTGTCCGCAGAGCCTGATGCGGACAGGCGGCGACGCCCCTGTGCCCAGGCCGGCAGCCACCGGCCAGGGGGAATCGCCCAGGCGGTACGAGAAGGAGAAGAGCTCATGGCCCCAGTCGTGACCAGCGTCAGCCCCGCACAAGGTGCCCCAGCCGGGGGCACCAGCGTCACCATCACCGGCTCTGGCTTCACCGGCGCCACCCTGGTCAAATTCGGCCCCAAAGGCACCAAGTTCACCATCGTGAGTGACACCCTGATCACGGCCAAGACTCCCGCAGGAACCGGCACGGTTCACGTCACGGTCACGGCGCCGACGGGGACCAGCACCCAGAACGTGCTCTTCACCTACACCTCGCCCCTGCCCCCGGCCCCGAGCCTCAGCAGTGTCAGTCCGGCGTCCGGTCCGACGGCCGGCGGCAATACGGTGACCCTCAACGGAACCAACCTCACCGGCGCCACCTCCGTGAAGTTCGGGAAGAATGCGGCAGCCATCGTCACCAACACCTCGACACAGGTCACCGTCATTGCGCCTGGCGGGTCGCCGTCCTCGGTCGCTGTCACCGTCACCACGGCCGGCGGCACGAGCAACGCTTTGAGCTACACCTACCTTGCTGCTCCCGTTCCGGTTCTCAGCAGTCTCAGCCCCACGTCGGGCCCGACGTCG
>NZ_JBHXAG010000032.1:13544-33323 GCF_042726555.1 Streptomyces sp. NPDC060232
CCACGGCCGGCGGCACGAGCAACGCTTTGAGCTACACCTACCTTGCTGCTCCCGTTCCGGTTCTCAGCAGTCTCAGCCCCACGTCGGGCCCGACGTCCGGCGGCAACACGGTGACCCTCAACGGAACCGACCTCACCGGCGCCACCTCCGTGCACTTCGGAAGCAACCCCGCCACCATCCTCACCAACAGTGCCACGCAGATCACGGTCATCGCGCCGGCGAACACCGGCACCGTCAACGTCAACGTGACCACCGCCGGCGGCACGAGCAACGCTTTGAGCTACACCTACCTTGCTGCTCCCGTTCCGGTTCTCAGCAGTCTCAGCCCCACGTCGGGCCCGACGTCGGGCGGCAACACGGTGACCCTCAACGGAACCGACCTCACCGGCGCCACCTCCGTCCAGTTCGGAAGCAACCCCGCCACCATCCTCACCAATACCGCGACACAGGTCACCGTCACCGCCCCGGCCGGCCCACCGTCCTCGGTCAATGTCACCGTCACCACGGCCGGGGGCACCAGCAATCCGCTGCCGTACTTCTACCTCGCGGCGCCCACCGTCAGCGATCTGTCCTCGCACCTCGGCCCGGCAACCGGGGGCAACACAGTCACCGTCTTCGGCAGCAATCTGACGCTCACCAGCGCCGTGAGCTTCGGGGGGACTCCGGCCACCGGCATCACCGTGATCTCCGACAACCAGCTGACCGTGACCGCGCCGACCGGGTCCGGCACGGTCGTCGTCACCGTCACCACACCAGGCGGAACCAGCACGGCAGCCACCGGGAACCCCTACTACACGTACCTCGGCGCGCCCGCCCTGACCAGCCTCAACCCCACTCACGGCTCGGACCTCGGGGGCGACGCGATCGTTCTGGCCGGCAGCAACCTCACCTACACCGACGCGGTGACCTTCGGCGGCGTCCCGGCCTCCTTCGCTGCGATCTCCGACACCCAGGTCGTCGCGACCAGCCCGGCCGGTGCACCCGGCACGGTCAACGTCGTGGCGCACACCCCAGCCGGGAACAGCAACGCCCTGCCCTATGTCTACGACCCCTCCTGAGCCCACTCCGACGAGCCGACAGCCGCGCTGCCGTCGATTCGGGAATCAGGAAGAGGAGAGCGTCATGGTTCCGGTAGTCATCAGCGTCAGTAACCCCGGTTTCAGCCGTCGGGGATGACGTACGCGCGGGCGAAGTGGTACCGATGTGTGCCTCGTGGAGGTGTCCGGCGATGACCTCGGCGGTGCCGGACGCCTTCGCGGCAGGGAGCAACGGATTCGGCGTCGCCGTCGCCCTGGCCCAGGGGTGACGGCTGGCCGGACTGCCCGAGGCGCTCTCGGCGTCGTGTCCGTGTCCGGTTCACAGCGGGTGGCGTGGGTGCGGGCCTAGGGTCGTCACGGGGGAGGTCTGGGCGTTGGCCGGGCCAAGCATCTGTCCGGCAGCCAGTTCGCGGTAGATGGGGCTGCTGGTGAGTAGTTCCTCGTGACGTCCGCAAGCGACGGCTCTGCGGCTGGGCAAGCCCGAGCGCCGAGCCGACGAGTGTGAGTACCGTTGCGACGGTGATGGCGGCCCGGTGGCCGGTGGTGAGCCGGTACATGGTGGCGACCGCGGCCCGGGTGGAGCAAACGATTCGACCTGCGCATCGAGAAGCACGGTGGGCGTGGCGAAGAGGGCGCACCGACCGACGCCGGACGGAGCCGCCGGGCGCACTCCGATCTCGCCGCCGCACGCCTCCCCCGCTTCTTCTGCCTGAGTGGCTGGATACTGCCGCCGATCTCCATTGCCTCGCGGCCGGTCCGAGGCAAGGGGTAAGCCTTTCCATTGCGACATCGATCGAGCGGTACCACGCCACCCTCGCCCGGATGCACCTGGAGGCGACCGAGCGCCACGTCATCCGTTCCCGCCGCAGGTGCTGGCCGTGGATCGAGGACGTCGAACTCGACCACGGCGCGGACCGCTTCGAGCTGTCCTGTCCCCATCCGCCCTTCCCGAGAGGCGGCCTGCCGCAGCGCTGGTGCGTACGGGTGATCAGGGACCACAGCTCCGGCGTGGCCCCTATAACGTGCAGCCATGGAATATGCCCCGATGCCCGAGCCGCTGCGCCGAGCGGTCAACCAACTGGTGTCTGAAGCAGTCGGGCGCTGCCAAGAAGTCATGCGCTACGCTGCTTCGGACGTCGCGTGTGACTGGAAACGGATGACGCTGTACCGGGCCACGGACGCGGCGGACACCATGGATTGCGTATCCATGCTGATTGCCGCGTACTGCGAGCACAATGGCATGGACCCGGAGATCCTGCGGGGCTATCTCCAGCTCAGTCAGCAGCACAGCCGCGCCGACGGGCCGCAGGAGGAGGACCGGGCTTACCTGGCGGATCTGTTGGGGCAAGCGGCGCCCAGTCGGCAGTGACCAGCCGGGGCCGTGGATGCTGCGCGAATCCCGCTGCTTTCGCCGTGGGATTCGCGAGATGGGCGAGATGCGCAGGGTGGAGGGGGACCGCCAGTGTTACATGACTGCCTGGGGGCGGAAGTGCCAATTTCCCGTCTGGGTGGTCATGAAGTGCGTTCTTCAGGCACTGCATGCGCTTGCCGTGCTCAGGTGTGGACGTAATTTGACCTCCGCCTCCCCGCGCTGAAGCGCGGGGATTCTCCGCCTGTGGGTGGCCCTGTCGTGTGGGGGCTGCCCGCTTCGGGTGGGTTCCTGGTTCTTCCCCACCGGGGTGGGGGTTGCGCGCGCTGCCGGGCTACGGCCCGGTCTTGCATGCGCTCCGCAGGCGTTTGCCGTCACCGTTGCCGGTGTCCGGCCCCCGGTCCGGGGGTGGGTGGTTCTGCCGGTTCAGGCCGCGAGGGTGCGGCGGCCTTCGTAGAGGATGTTCCGGCCGGCGTTCCAGTCCCGGTCGTTCCGGGTGTCGCGGTTCGGGCAGGTCCAGGCCCGCACGTCGAGGGGCTTGGGTCCGTCGCGGTGTCCGCAGGCGGAACATGTCTGGGACGAGGGGAAGGCCCGGTCGAGGCTGAGGTCGGCTTGACCGCCGGGGGCAACGGGCACCGCGGCGAGCAGGTCGCTTCCGTCCAAGAATGTCACGCCCAGACCGCCGCTGGGAGACGGAGGCGCAGCTGACGGATGGTGCGCTTGCACCGGCGAGTCAGCGGTGGTGGTCTGCTGAGCGGCCGCCAGATCGCCCGGCCGGCCAAGGCGATGCGCGCAGAGGTCGTGATTGCGGCGGCTCGACGGAAGCGGCATGTCATCAACGCATCGAGCTCGTCCGGCGCGACTCACCGATGTCACAGACCGGGCCGTAGCGCGGGACGGTGGCAGAGTCCGACGACCGACCAGTCGGTGCCACATAAGCGGCACCGACCGGCGATCCAACACCCCTCGAGGGGGCCCATCGCGACTCTGGTACGCCGATGGTTCCCTGACCAGCAAAGACCCGCAGGCCATATCAGTGCCACGCCCCCCGAGAGGGATGGGCTGCCCACCGGTTGGATACTCCATTGACTCAACATCGCGACATATGCCGCAAGGATCTGACGCCATCCTCACCCCAATGGAGGGGTGTTCCGTCGGAGCGCATCGGGGTCGCCTTCGACCGTGGTGACGACGGTCAAAGGCGGTTGTCCCGGCCCGGGAAGGTCGTTGCCCTCCGGTCACGGCCGTGTCGAGACGACGTCGCCCGAGCCGGCGCCGTGTCAGGCGTCGGAACGGGTCAGGTCCGCCTCCGGCGCAAGACCCATGAGGGCGGCGAGGGCCGTGGCGAGGGAGGCCACGGTGGGATGCTGCCAGATGAAGTTCCCGGCGAGGCGGACGGGGAGTTCGGTTTCGAGGCGGACGCGAAGTTCGGTGGCCAGCAACGAGTCGAAGCCGAGGGCCTTGAGAGGAGTCTGCGGGTCCAGCGTGGCGCTGCCGGTGCGCAGGATGGCCCGGATGTGGTCGCCGAGGTAGGTCTCCAGGGCGGTCTGGCGTGCGATGCCGGCGGGCAGGGCCTCGAAGCGGGAGCGGATGCTGGGGCCGCCGGACTCGGGCTCGTCCAGAGCCGGGAGGTCGTCCGGGGCGAGGAGGGCGAAGAGGCTGGAGGCGGAGCTCGTCCGGGGGATCCAGGTCTGCGGCGGGCCCGGGATCACGGCGGTCTGGACCCGCCTATGGGCGAGCAGGGTGTGCAGGGCCTTGATCCCCTCGCGGGTGGGAATGGTCTCGTAGCCGCGATCGGCGAAATCGGTGGCCTGCCCCGTCTCGCCCCAAGGACCCCAGTTGACCGCCAGCGTGGGCAGGCCGCCCCGGGTGCGCCAGGTGGCGAAGGCGTCGAGCCAGGCGTTGGCGGCCGCGTACGTGCCCTGTCCGGCGTTGCCGAGCAGGGAGCTCATGGACGAGTACAGGACGAAGAAGTCCAGGGACTGTGCGGCCGTGGCCTGGTGGAGGTTCCAGGCCCCGGTGACCTTGGGGGCCCACACCCGCTTGAGCTGGTAGTCGCTGATGGTGCTCAGGGCGGCGTCGCTGAGGACCATGGCGCAGTGCACGACCCCGCGCAGCGGCATACCGCCTTCGGTGGCGGCCTTGACGAGTCGTTCGGCGGTGTCGGGCCGGGAGATGTCGCCGAGTACGATCGTGGTACCGGGCAGGTCTTTGACGGCGCGCGCGGTTTCCAGCGAAGGCGGCCGGCGGCCGTTGAGGACGATCCGGCCCGCTCCCTGCTCCGCGAGCCAGCGTGCGGTGGCCAGCCCGAGACCGCCGAGTCCGCCGGTGACGATGTACGCGCTGTCGGGGCGTACGACGGGAGGCCCGTCCGGCAGGACGGCGGTGGCCTCTCCCCGGTCGGGGACGGTCAGCACCATTTTGCCGATGTGCCGGGCGCCAGCCATCGTGCGGAAGGCATCCGCGGCCAGATCCAGCGGATAGGGGGTGCACAGCAGCGGCTTGAGGCGCCCTGCGGTGATGTGTTCCGCGACCTCCTGCAGAAGCGTGCCGAACAACTCCGGTCGCTGCTGCTGGAGCCCGATGAGGTCGACCGTGGCAAAGGTGATGTTGTGGCGCAGCGGGGCGAGTTTGAGGGCGGCGTCGGCCATGATGTCGCGTACGCCGAGTTCGACGAAGCGGCCGAACGGGCGCAGGGCTTCGAGCCCGGCGCGGACGGCGGGGCCGGCGAGGGAGTTCAGGACGACGTCGACTCCCTCGCCGCCGGTCGCCTGGCGGGTCTGCTCGGTGAAGTCGAGGGTGCGGGAGTCCATGACGCAGCGGATTCCGGTGCCGCGCAGGTAGCGTCGTTTCTCCTCGGTGCCGGCTGTGGCCAGGACGTCCGCGCCCAGCAGGCGGGCGACGGCGATGGCGGCCAGGCCGGTGCCGCCGCTGGCCGAGTGCACGAGGACGCGTTCACCGGGGGCCAGCCGAGCGACGTGGTGCAGTGCGTACCAGGCGGTGAGGAATGCCGTGGGCAGTCCTGCCGCCGTCTCGGGGGTGAGGGCGGGCGGGACGGGGACGACGGCGGTGGCGGGAACGGTGATGAAGGAGCCGAAGGCGCCGCCTTGGAGCTGGACGGCAAGGACGGTGTCTCCGGTGCGGACGTGGTCCACGCCCGCTCCCACGGCGGTCACCTCCCCCGCGCACTCGAAGCCGATGCGGTAAGGGGTGGCAGGCTCTGAACCGAGCATGCCGAGGGTGGTGAGGACGTCGCGGAAGTTGAGCCCGGTGGCCTGGACGCGCACCTCGACCTCTCCCTCGCCGGGGTGGCGGCGGCCGGTTGCCACCAGTTCGAGGCTGTCGAGATCGCCGAGGCGTCCGACGCGCAGGCGGAACCCGTCCTCGCCGTAGCGGACGACCCGGGTGGTACGGGTGGTGCGTTCGGCGTGGGTGACGGGGGCCCGGTCGATGCGTGCCACATATCGGGTGCCGTCCCGCAGTGCGACTTCGTCTTCGGGGGCGTCGGCGAGGAGTTCATCGGCCAGCGCGCGCAGCCCGTGCGCTCCGGGATCGGTGTCGACCAGGGTGGGCCGTAGGCGCGGGTGCTCGATCGCAAGGACACGTGCGACGCCGCGTACGGTGCTGTGGGCGGGGTGACCGGCTTCGTCCGCGGTGACCGCACGGGCGTGCCGGGTGGCGGTGTACAGGCGCCAGGTTCCGTTGTGGTCTTCGGCGGCCTGGGCGAAGGCGAGCAGTCGCCTGGCACGTTGCTGTGCGCCGTGAGTGGGGTCGCTGTCGTCGGCGGACGGCGTGCCGCACAACACGACGACGGCGCGCCAGGGTCCCGTTCCGGCGGCCAGGTGGTTGCGGAAGACGTCGGCCAGTGCGGCGAGCCCCTCCCGGCTCAGGGGTGTCTCCCGAACCTCCGCGTGGGCACCGGCGTCCCGCAGGAGTGCCGCCAGGCGTTCGGCCTCGCCGTCGCCCTCACCCACGATGAGCCAGTTCCCGGGCGGTGTCTGCCGGGCGTGGGAGCGGGGCGCGGGTTGCCACCCGAGTTCCATGAACCACTGGTCGACAGCCGTGTCGTGTGCGGGTGCGCGGCGGGCGAAGCGCGCGCCGTCGAGGGCCAGGACCGGTCGGCCGCCGGTGTCCAGGACACGGACGTGTCCGGCCAGGGTCGTCGCGGTGTTCTCTGTGACCCAGGCGTGCGCGTGGACAGCCTGTGAGAGGTCGCCCAGGATCCGCAGAGCGCCGACCTGGACGGGCAGGATGGGCGCGGGTGCGCTGTCGTTGCCGGCTCCGGCGACCAGCAGTTGGAGACACAGGTCGAGCAGGACGGGATGGAAGCTCAGGGCGTGCTCGGGAGTACGGGCGGTGGGTGGAAGTTCGATGCGAGCCCAGAGACTGTTCTTCTGGTCGTTCGTGTGAAGCCTGGTGATGCCGGTGAAGGCCGGTCCGTGTTCGAGGCCGCAGGCACGCAACCCGGCGTAGAGGGCGGCCGGATCCAGTGTGACGGGGTGCTTGCGGTCGAGCGCCGGGATCGAGGCCGCGCGGGGGGGCTGGGGTGTGGGCACACCGCGGGCGATCGCCGAGGCGTGCAGCTGCCAGGACCCGCCGGGCTCGCGGGAGTGGATCTCGCCGGTGGCCTGCTGGGGGGCGGCAAGGGTGAGCGTCGTGCTGATCTCCGTGTCGTCGGTGAGGCGCAGCAGGTCGTGGAAGGCGATGTCGGTGATCTCGATGCCGGCGGTGTCGCCGTTGAGCGCGGTTCGGGCCGCGGTGTGCACCAGGGCGCAGAATGCCGCACCGGGCAGGACGGCAGTGCCGTGGACGCGGTGGTCGTTGAGCCAGGGCAGATGGCGGGTGGGGGTGCCGGCGCTCCAGGTGTGGCGGGTCGGCTCGCCGGGGATCTCCGTGTGCCGGCCGGGCAGGGCTCCCGCGTCGGCCGGCTGTGGCTCGCCGGAGGTCCAGTGGCGGGTGCGGTCGAAGGTGATGGTGGGGGCGTCCGTCAGGCAGCCGTCGCCGTACAGGTGGTTCCAGTCGACGGTGCCGCCATCGCAGTGGACGGCGGCGAGCTGGGTCCGCAAGGTGGCGGTTTCGTCCTGTCCGCGGCGCAGTGAGGGCAGGACCAGCGCCTCCGGGGTCAGGTCGGCCAGGCTCTCCGTGAGGGACTGGGTGATCACGGGATGGGGCGAGATCTCGATGTAGATCTGGTGGCGGTCCTGGGCGGCGGCGGCGACGGCGGCATGGAAGCGGACGGGCTGGCGCAGGTTGTTGCACCAGTAGGCGGCGTCCAGGAGAGGGCTGTGCCGCGGGTCCTCGGTCACGGTGGAGTAGAAGGGGATGCGGGGCGCACGGGGGCTCAGATCGAGCAGGGCTTCGTGCAGATCGGGCAGGAGAGGGTCGACGTGGGGGCTGTGGGAGGCGACGTCGACCGCGATCGGCAGGGCGAGGACCCCGCGCTTGCCCCATCGCGTGATCAGGCGGGCGATCTGGTCGGCGTCGCCGGAGACGACCGTGGTGCGGGGCGCGGCCAGGACCGCCACGCAGACGGCGTCGGCCCCGGCGTCGGCGAGGTCGGCCTCCACGGTGGCCTGGTCCAGGGCGACGCTGGCCATCGCGCCCGACCCGGTGATCCGCTCCAGCAGTGCCGAGCGGCGGCAGATGACGCGGACCCCGTCGCTGAGTGTGAGCGCTCCGGCCACGACGGCTGCTGCCGCCTCGCCCATGGAGTGCCCGATGACGGCAGCGGGCCGGACGCCATGCGCCTGCCAGGCCGCGGCTAGCGCGATTTGCATGGCGAAGAGCACTGGCTGGATCCGCGGGCCTACGGATACGGGTTCATCCGCGCGGATCAGCTCCAAGACGGAGAACCCGGCCTCCTGCCGGATGAGGGCGTCGACCTCAGTCAGAGCCTTCGCGAAGGGCTCGTTGCACGCGAGGAGTTGGCGGCCCATTCCGGACCACTGGGAGCCCTGTCCGGAGAAGACCCATACCGGCTGGTGAGGAGCGGTGACATCGGCCGTGCCCGAGACGAGGGCCGGATGGGGCAGGCCCGCGACGAACAGCCGGAGTGCCTCCAGGGTTTCGGCGCGGGTACGGGCCACGACCGCGAGCCGCCCACGTCCGGGGCTGCGGCGCAGGGCCAGGGTGTGGGCCACGTCCCGCAGCGGGACGCGCGCACCGGCTCCTTCCAACCAGTCGGCCAGGCGACCGGCTGCGGCTGGCAGGGCGCGGTGGGATCCGGCCGCGACCAGGATCACCTCGGGTGGCGCGTTCTCCGGCCGGCGCGGGGCAGGCACGGCGCGGCGGCTGGGCCGCGGTGGCTGCTGCAGGATCACGTGGGCGTTGGTGCCCGAGAAGCCGAATGAGGAGACCGCAGCCAGCCTGACCGGCTGCCGCCCGGGCCACTGGGTGGGTTCGACCGGGACGAAGAAGCGGGTGGCGTCCGCGGTGATGGCCGGGTGCCAGCCGGTGAAGTGCAGGTTGGGAGGGATGACCCCCTGCTGCAGGCACAGGACGGTCTTGATCAGTCCGGTGATGCCGGCGGCGGGCTCCAGGTGGCCGAGGTTCGTCTTGACCGAGCCAAGGGCGCACGGGGAGAGTCCGTTGCCGTACACGGCTGCCAGGCTGGTGAACTCGACCGGGTCGCCCACCGGGGTGCCCGTACCGTGGGCTTCGATCATTGAGATCTGCGCCGGGTCGACGCCGGCCTGGGCGAGTGCCGTGCGGTAGAGGGCCTGCTGGGCAGTGGGCGAGGGGGCGGCAAGGCCGTCGGAGCGGCCGTCCTGGTTCACGGCGGACCCGCGGACGACGGCGAGAATGCGGTCGCCGTCCTTGCGGGCGTCTGCCAGGCGTTTGAGGACGACCGCACCACAGCCCTCGCCGCGGACGAATCCGTCCGCGGCAGCGTCGAAGGTGTGGCAGCGTCCGGTCGGGGACAGCATGCCCATCCTGGCGAAGGACTGGGTGGTGCGCGGGGTGAGCATGAGGTTGACGCCGGCAGCCAGCGCCAGGTCGCACTCCTCGCGGAGCAGTGCCTGGCAGGCGAGGTGGAAGGCGACCAGCGAGGACGAGCAGGCGGTGTCCAGGGCGATGCTGGGGCCGTGCAGGCCCAGGAGGTAGGAGATGCGCCCTGCGGCCACGCAGTGGCCGTTCGTCAGGATGGAACCTTCCAGCTCCTGGGGCGAACCGACGAGCTGGTCCATGTAGTCGTTGTAGCTCAGACCGGTGTAAACACCCGTGCGGGAGCCGACGAGCCGGTCGGGAGGCAGACCGGCGTGTTCCAGGGCCTCCCAGACGACCTCCAGCAGGAGCCGGTGCTGGGGGTCGAGGACGTCGGCTTCTCTCCCGGAGACGCCGAAGAAGTCCGCGTCGAACCGCGAGACGTCGGTCAGGTACCCGCCCCGCCGGTGCAGGGCCTGAGCCTCGGCTGACACCCCGGCTGCCGGTGCGGGCGCGTCGCGGCCGGGCGGAGGGGCGCCCACCGCCTCACGGCCCTCCATCAGCAGATTCCACAAGGCGGCCGGTGAGTCGATGTCTCCGGGAAGCCGACAGCCCATGCCGACGACGGCGATGGGCCCGTGCGCGGGGCGAGAGGGTTGCTTGTCCATGGCCACCACGGGAGTCTCCTTGTGAGAAAGCGGATGCGTGTGGTTCGAGGGGCTTGGGGGTTCGAGGAGAAGGAGGTGTGCCACACGGCTGGGCGCGGGGGGAAAGGCGAGCCCTCAGGCGGAGACGTCCCTGCGGGCCGCGTCTGCGCGGAACCGCGGGGAACTGACAGGACCTGGTGCTCCCGCAGGGCCGCCGCCGGCTGCGAAATCGGTGACGGCGGCCCGGGAGCAGCTCAGTGGGTCTGGCCGGGGAGCCCTCAGACCTCGGGACTGCCCAGCAGGATGGCGCTCTTCACTCCGCCGACCTGGTAGTTGAAGCTCAGGGCATAGTCGAAGTCGAGGGAACGGGGAGCCGTCCCCGGCACCGGGTCGAACGTGAGGTTGTCCGCGGGTTCCTCGCAGTTGGCGGTGGGACACACCTGGCCGTGGTTCATCATCAGCAGGGTCAGGGCCACCCCGAGGCAGCCCGCGGGTGCACCGTTGTGGCCGAAGCAGCCTTCCTGGGAGGACATGAGCAGATCACGTGACGCGGGACCGTACAGCTCCCTGATGGCGTTGGCCTCGAACGTCGTGACCACCGCGTTGCCGTCGCTGCCGCCGTGGACATAGGGCACCTGGTCGATCTCCCAGGTGTCGCCGAGGCACTGCCGCACCGCGGACACCAGCGCCCTTCCGGTGTCGTCGCAGGCCAGCGGATTGGCCAGCCCGTCCCGGGTGGTTGCCTGGGCAAGGACCTGGCCGTAGAGGCGGGCGTCCCGTGCGAAGGCGTGGTCACGGCTCTCAAGGACGATGGTCGCGGACCCTTCGCCATGGTTGATGCAGTCGGCGCGCCGGTCGTACGGACGCATCAGGGATTCGAATGACGGCAGGAGGGAGGGCATGTCCTGGGACCGCATGGCGTCGTACGCCTGCTGGGCTCCGCTCAGCAGGCGCTGGATGTTGTGGATGAGGGGAACGCTGAAGACGTCCACCCCGGTCACCACGGCGATCTCGGTCTCACCCGAGGCGATCATGCGCCGGGCGTTGCCGATCTGAAGGGCGGAGGACGCGCAGCCGCACGACACAGTGAAGTTGGCGCCCCTGGACCGCGTGAGCGCGCCCTGGACCAGGGCCACGTCCGAGGGGGTGACCGACTGCTCCGCCGCGACGAACATCTCCATCGCCTCGGCAACGGGGAGGCTCGCGGGGTCGGCCCGTAGGACGGCGAGGTAGCTGTCGATGTTCGCATCCACACCCCCGCGGCCGACCAGGACGGCGGCCGTTTCGAGATCGCGGTGCACATCAAGTCCTGCGTCCGCACACGCCTGTGCCAGCGACACCAGCCCGAAGCGATGGGCGTTCGTGTAATGGCGGGAGAAGAAGTCGGGAACGCCGACCACTCGTTCCTCAAACGTTTCTTTCGGCAGGTTCACGCTGCCGTAGTAGACGCCTTTTTTGACCAGGCACGACGTTCCGGTGCTGGCCACCTCCCAGAGGTCGTCGGCGGTGAGGACCGGGGACTGGATGCCTGGAAGGCAAAGTCCGATTCCGGTGACTACGGCGTCCCGCCCGCGTCGCCCGTTCCGCCTGGTCATGAGCCACCCGCAGGTGACAATGGATTCTTCATCGGGATTCCCCTTCAGGATCAGTCAAGGGCGGCTATGATGAGTCACCGTGCCGGGGCTCGGACTGTTGGCCCGCCTCGCCGGCCAGCCGGCCTATTCGGCCACATAGGTGCGGCAGCACCAGCGGTACACCGGCCGCTGCTCATCTTCACGTCCGGCGCAGAATCCTGAGAACTCGAAATGCTCGTAGGCATTCCCGCACAGGATTTTGACCTTCGGCTCGTCTTCCACTGACTGAACTTCCCAGACCTCGGGAGCCCAGTCCGGCCCTCCGGTAAGCATCACGCTTATCATTTCAGGCATATCCGGCTCCTGTGTCGAGGTGGCGGCCCGGGGTGAACGCACTCCTGCCCGGCCTCTACTGTCGTCGGCTATGAGCTTCGCGGCCGTACATTCCGCCGCACGTAGCGGCTTCTACTTTTTCATCGCGCGGACGGAAGAAGGCACGTCCGGGAATCAGGCACCGGGAGACCAGGAAACAGGTCCTGGACAGGGACCTGTAGAAATGGGAAATCAGCATGGTGACCTCGTCGTGTGAGGAAAGGAGCCAAGCGTCGACCCCGGAACCGAATTCCCCGCGCTCTGTCCGCGGACCGACCGCGGTTGCCTCCGCCTCTCGGTACCTGGTACGAGGGGCGCGCTCGCCGCGTCGCCCGCGCCGGCCACCCCCGCCCGGGGAGACGGGGACGGCGGGTGGCCGGCTGGAAGGGACGCCTTGCGGTCCGGCGACGGCGGGGTCCCGCCGCCGCCGGAGTGGAGAGGCAGGCGGCCCTGCTCAGTGGTACCGGCCTGCGATCCGTCAGGTCGCGACAGCCAGCGCCTGGGTGAGCGCGGACGCGGTCGCCTGCTCGGAGGCCAGAGCCGCACCCGAGGCGCCCAGCAGGTTGTACACGAGGGCGACCGCGTTGCTCGCGGAGGCGGTGAGAACGTTGGCTCCCACCACGGGCGGCTGCCCGGCGCAGTCGCCCATTGCCGCGACGAGCGAGGTGGCGGTGGCCAGGTTGTAGGTGCGGGCGGTCGCCGTGTCGTTGACCTGGTCGGCAGCGATAGCCGCGTCGTTGGTCGCCTGGGCGGCCTCGAGGTCGTTGACACAGGCCGAGGCGGCCGCGGCGGCGGGAGCCGCAGCGGCAAGGGGGGCGATGCCCACCGCGGCAGCCAACGCCATGGCAGCAGTGACAGTTGCGGCGGCAAGGCGGGAACGGTTCATGATGAACTCCCTGGAGGGTGATGAACGCGCCTGATTGCAAGGGCGACCGACGGGAGTGGCACCCCGCCCTGTCCAGAAGCTGCTGTGGGAACTGGAACTCGCCCTGATCGTCCAGCAGTTCACCTGCCGGGAATAACGAACGGAACGGGTCGCAACCGAGCTCCCGGAGATGGGATGGGCGACCCGCCGGTTCGCAATTAGTAAGCACCCACGTCGGACGGCATCTCTAGGGGTGCTCCCCCCACATCACCCGAATGGACGCACTGGCAAGCCTCCCACGCCGCAGGTGCACCTGTGGAAACACGTGCAGCACCTTCGTGCCCCGTTCGCGACGCACATGCGGTCACGCTCCGTATTCACTGTCGGGGGCCGCGCAGCCGAGGTCGGCCCTGGGCTGCCGCCCGAGCCGACGGACGTTGTGTGATGCCGCCCGAGCCCCGAGCCCAGCGGCGATCCCCCTCCGGTGGAGTCGCCCGTACCGCCGTCACCCGCCGTCGGTTGCGGCCACCGCGAGCGTCGCGCTCGCGCTTGCGCGGCGCGGCTGCGGGTGGCGATACAGCGCAGAGTGCGTGTGTCGCAACGTCAAGCCGGGCGGACCTTCCCCTGACGTGGCGGGCGCGGTAGCGGTCGGCCCACCACGTGGCCGGGTGTCCTTCATGGGCACAGCCCCTGGTGACAGGACGACGGACGCTCCGGCGGAACAGGATGTCCACGACGTCAGAGTGAGGGGCAACGACGCGCCGGCCGCCGCACCACCCCGTCGGTGTGGCGCTTCAGGGTGCGGCACGACCTCACGAGCGCCGGCTTCACACCCCGGGTGCTCCTGCCACACCCGTCTGCGTCGCCCCTGCAGCCCCATGGGCATCCCGATAAACAGCCCAACGAGCCGAGCTACGCCATCCGGGTGATAGTCGTTTGTCCACTGTTGCGGTCATATGCCAGTTCAGCGGATAACGGAGTGTATCCAACCGGTGGGCCGCCCAACCTCTCCGGGGGGAGCGGCTGCGCGCGTCGGCCACTGCCGGCCGCTGTGGTGGGCGTGGGCTGCCGCGATGGGTACCCCCTGGGAGAGGGCATTGGATCCGTCAGCCGGTACCGGCCAGCACCGGCTGACGCGGGCCCTTCTGGCTCGACGCGCGACCTCCCCGCCACATCGGAGCACGTGCCCGCTCCCGGCACCATCGCCTCGCCGACAGCACACGAGCAGCCTGACACACCACCGCCTACCGAAGACGCAGTGGATTCGCCGGCTCCCACCCTCGAAGGCGGATCGGAGCAACTCCCCGGCCGGGCCGAACACAACCGGGACTGCCAGGCAGGCGCCGCGCATGAAGAGAGCCTGAAAGCAAGGGACCGACCGCCCAGGGCAGCGGTGACGCTCACGACGCCCACCCGAGGCAGGCGCGCTCACCTCCGACAGCGATCAGTCGAGCCTGAGCGCCCCGGTGTTCACCTGCGACCCTCACGCTGCCGGCGCGCCGCGGCGGTGAAGACGCCCATCAGGCGGACGGCCCCGTATGTGCGGCAGGGACGCGCCCACCGATCGCCGCCACGACCGCATCTGCCGGGCTGCGCAGACGACGGCACCGCTGCGCGCCGCCGGCACCCTCCACACAGTTCGCTGGTGATCCCCAGCGCCAGATCCCATTTCACCCGGAGCTCCGCCCCGGCCCCACTGGCGTGAAGGACGCCGCGTTCACCCCGGTCTCCCCCGTTGGCGAAGGCCGGGGTGGTCGCGGCAGTCCGCACCACCAAAGATCGAGAGGAGCTGGACGTCATGCACCCGCGCATCCATGTGGTCGACGTCCCCATACACGACACCACCGACCCGGCCCGGCGCGGCTTACACGTCTTCACCGGGGTCGCCGACTCCCCGGCCGCGGCCCTGCGTCGCGCACAGGAGGTCTACGAGGCCGCGCTCGCCGCGCACGCGGCCGGACTTGAGATACCGGACACCCAGCCGGACGGCTGGGGCGCACGCGGGCTCCGGCCCGGATGGCAGATGGACTGGCCCGCCGCCAAGGCCGATCTCTGGCGCAACCCCGTCAGCTGGACCCGCCGCAGCGACTTCGCCCTGTAGACCGGCCGGAGACGGCTGCCGACGTCCACCCCCGCTCCGCCCGCACCCTAAGCGAGTAATTCGGTGCTGCGGGTCATGTCCCGCAGGCGGGAGTAGTGGAACTGGTGTGCGACGGTGATCGAACAGGTGGGGCCATTGCGGTTCTTGGCGAGGATCAGATCGCTCTCCCCTGCGCGGGGACTGTCGGGCTCGTACGCGTCCTCGCGGTGCAGCAGGACGATGCCGCTCGCGTCCTGCTCAAGCTGCCCTGAGTCACGCAGGTCGAACACCTGCGGCTTCTTGCCGTCCCGGTGTTCCGAGCCGCGGTTGAGATGGGCGCAGCAGATGATGACGGCACCGGTCTCCTCGGCGATGATCTTCAATTCGCGGCTCACCTCGCTGACACGTTCATAGGGGCTCTGCCGGGTGGTGCGCTGGTCGGTGTACATGAGCTGGACGTAGTCCACGATGACCAGGGGTGCTTGACCCGTCTGCCGGGACAGGGCCTTGATGCGGGTGCGGATGAGGCCTGGGGTGACGCGGGGGGTGTAGTCCATCCACAGCGGCAGTGCCGACAGGTCGGGGAGGCGCAGGGCGATGCGCGTCCAGTCGTCGTCGGTAACGGCCGGCCCGCCCGTCATGAGGCGGTGCAGGTTGACGCGGGCCCGGTTGGCGAGCACCCGGTTGGTGACCTCGTTGCGGCCCATCTCCAGGCTGTGCACGAGGGTGGTCCTACCGGAATAGGAGTTGGCCAGCGCGATGCCCAGTGTCATCGCCGATTTGCCCATGGCCGGCCGCCCGGCCACCACGACGATGTTCCCCGGCTGCATCTTCAGGGCCTGGTCGAGTTCGGTGAGTCCGGTGACGGCCGCCGCCTCGATCGCGGTCTCCAGGCTGTCCAGGTGCTGTTGCAGGCAGTCGCCGAACCGTTCGAAAAGCCCCTTGTCGACGCTCTGGTCGGCGGCGAGGTGCTCCAGCTCGGCCTGGTGCGCGGTGATCGCGTCGGTTACGGCGGCAGGGTCGGCCTGACGGGCCGTCTGCATTGCGCGCAACAAGGCCTGCTGATAGCGGCGCAGGCGGGCGTAGCCGTGGACGAGTTCAGCGTAGTGTGCTGCCTCGACAGACGTGCACGCCTGGGTGGCGATCTCCGACAGCCGAACGGCTCCACCGATGCGTTCCAGGTCACCGCTCCGGCGCAACTCGGCCTCGACCATCGGCACACCGGTGGGCTTGCTGTGGCCGTGCAGGGCCAGGATCGCCCGCCAGATCGTCTCGTGGTGAGGGTGGTACCAGTCACCGGCGTCACTCAGGACGGATACGGCGGCCGCCACCGGGTCGTAGGCCGGCGTAGCCGTCAGGCAGGCGCCCAGGACAGCCGTTTCGGCCTCGGTGCTCGCGGCCGTGGATCCGTCCGGCTGCCGCGCGGGAACGTCCAGGTCGAAAGCGCTCACCGCAGCTCCTTGATGGTGCCGACCGTGATGCCCGGATGGGTGCAACGGCGCATCGGGCCGTCGTCGTCGCCGTCCACGGCCCAGCCGTACTGATCGCATGCCGGGCAGACCGCCCGCAGCCCGGCGAGGTCCTGCGGCGCCGGGCCCGGCTGTCTAGCGGGTGCTGGGGCCGGAGCGCGGTAGCGGCGCAGGTCCGCCACCCACAAGGGCAGACACTTCACCCACGAAGCCGCACCGGTGGTGTTCTTGAAGATCTCGTCCTCCAGCATCCGGCGCTGGCAGTCGTCCATGGCCGTCAGCGCCGGCCAGCCCTGCGCTCGCATCGCCGACAGCAGTTTCGGAGCGCTCTTGCGCGCAGTCGCCAGCCCTGCCTGCCACTGCTGCATCTGCTGCAGGAAGTCCTCAGCGGACCGGATCTCCTCAAGGGAGAACTCCTGCGCTGCCTTCCCCTGCGATGGCAGGGGCCCCGGGGTGCGGGGGGATGGGGGGGAGGAATCCTCCTCCCCCGGGGGGTGTGGGGGGTGGACGCCGAATCGCGGGTTTCCCGCAATCCGTCTCTGAGCAGGCGAAACGCGGGTTTCCAGATCGCGGGTTTCCCGCAATCCGGAGGCGGATGGCGGGAAACCCGCGATCCGCCTCCGAGCAGGCGGAACGCGGGTTTCCCGCGGTTCGGATTCCGCCCCCGGCCCCGAATCGCCGGTTTCCCGCATTTCGGTGCTGACCTGCAGGGATACGGTGAGGCCGAGATCGATGTACTGCTGGTTGTTGGCCGGGTTTCGGTAGACCCGAGTGATCCAGGTCGGGCGCTGGGCGACCTCGTCGTACACGGAGATCCGGGCGAGGTGGCCGGCCTTGGTCAGTCGGCCCGCGATCGCGTTGTACCGGTCCTTACCCATCTTCCAGCCCCGGGCTTGGAGGTCCTTGCGGATCGCCTCCATGGTCGATGGAAGCTGAGGATCCCGGAGCAGCAACTCCGCCAGCACGCCGAGATCCTCCGGCTGCAGGCCCGGCGTGCGCACCAACTCACGCCGAAGGATCACGTCTTCCGGGGCCTCCCAGGAGCGCTCCAGATAACTGCTCCCGAAGTCATCATTCACTGGCCACCACCACCCACAGAGCCCAACGAACCCGGAGCTGTGCTGTCGACGGCATGCTAGGGCGTGTAGTGGTGTGTCGTTTCCGCCCCAGAAGACCTGTCTGCAGAGACAAAAGGTTTCCGGCCGGGGGCCGTGCTCTTGTAAAGCAGACAGGAATCTTCGAGGGGGTCCCGCTGAGCCGGGCGTGGGCGCCGGTGGGCCAGACCGGGGTGTTCGAGGCCGAGAAGGTGGTGACACCTGCAGGTCGACGGCGGAGGCGCGTCTGGTGATGCATCGGGCGGATCTTCCCTGTTGAGGGAGTCGAGAGCAGAGATGTAGCCAGACATGCATGAAAAATATGTCTTGTGCTGGCTATCCTGACGAGGTTCCCTATCCTGGGGTAGGTGACCACGCGAACCCAACGTTCACGGGTATAACCGCAGTCGAGGTCACTTCGCTGTTCACGACTCGGGTTCGTGGAAGGTTCTGCGAGTCGATCGCTAGGGAGCGGTCCCCGTTGTGGCGACGGAGACCGCTCCACGCGTTTACGGCGGCATCTCGACACTCTTATCGGCAGAGGCTGCGAGGGCTGCAGGGTACAGAGCGGACAGTTCCGCAAGGAGCCGAGCGTACGCCTCGCGACGCTGGCCCCGAGGCTCTGCATCACCCGATTCCCACCGGGTCACCGCGAGTCGCTTCACCTCAAGTGCTTCGGCTAGTTGTGCCTGAGTGAGGCCGTGGGCTTTTCGGAGCCGCCCCCGCACCGCTGGTGGCGGCAAGACGGTACGGGGCGCGCGGAGTAGCACGTCCACTGAGGCCGGTAGGTCGGTCATCGTTACCCCTCCTGTCGCTCAGAAAGTACATGTGAAGATGCATCGGGGGCAGGGCTTATCACGACATGTCACCTACAAAGGTTGTATGAACGATTCTGCTCACAGAGGGATCCCGTGTCGTCGTCCTGCACGCATTCACCTTCGCCGTTGTGCGAGGCAGAGGCGGTGCGAAAAGGGGGCGTGAAGGCGGCGATCTGCACCTCGCGGCACGAGGACCGGGGGCCGCGGCACCCAACACCTGGGCGAGCACTGGCCCCGTGGCCCCGGCGGGTCTCTTCCGCAGCGCCGGCTCGATCCGCCGCGTGGTCGGCAGCCACCGCCTGCGGCGCACAGACGCGATCCGGACCGGAATCCTGCCGGACCGCCCCGGCCGGTCCCGCGGACGGCTGGTCTGTCGCTCATCACCGCGGCCGAGGAGGGGAGTTGGCCACCTGAGTCCCGGCGGCACCTCCGGTGACCGGCTCTCCCGTCGCCTGGCGGGGCGCCGTCGTCATAAGGGTCGGGGCCGGGGGCGGCACGCGCCACCGCCATGCGCTACGCCATCCGAGTTAACCCGGTCGTCGGCCATAGCGCGGCGTCCCGCTGTTCCCTTCAATCGGTGTTAACGACGGTGGGGTGCCCATCCCCTGTCGGGGGACCATGGACGGCTGTCGGCGTGATACGCCGCTTCGCCGTGTTCTTCAGGGCACCCCGACAGGTGCGAGCGCTCGGACGGCTCCCTGTCCTCCTGAGTGCAGCAGCTCCCCACGTCCTTCACGGAGCCTTCGAAAGGGGCTGTCCAACATGGCACTCGCTCTCACTCTCACCCCGGCAACCGTCGCGGTGGGCCAGACGTTCACAGCTGCCGTCACCGGTGCCGTACCCGGAGAACTGATCACTTTTACCTACGATGCGGTGGCCCCGCAGACGGCAACCGCCGACGCCCTCGGCGATGCGAGCGTCACCTTCACAGCGACGACAACGGGCCTGGTAGCTGCTGCCGGTGTCGCAAGCGGCGTCGCCACGGCGAGCCTGACGGTCACGGCCCCGACGGAGTGTGTGGTGACCCTGTCGGCCGCTCCGGCCGACCCGATCGCGGGCCAGCCGGTGACCCTCACCGCCACCGTCACCTGTGACGGCGTTCCCGTCTCCGGTGCGACCGTGCTGTTCGCCACCACCGGCGGCTCTCTGGGAGTCGGTGTCACCACCGCAGCGGGCGAGGCCACCGTCACCACCAGCCTCCTGCCCACGGGCGTCAACGTCGTCACGGCCACCGTCATCGCCGCCACCACCACCTGCACCTGCATCGGTGTCGCCGCCACGGCAACCGTCACCGTCACAGCCCCGACGGAGTGTGTGGTGACCCTGTCGGCCACGCCGGCCGACCCGATCGCGGGCCAGCCGGTGACCCTCACCGCCACCGTCACCTGCGGCGGTGCTCCCGTCCCAGGCGCCACCGTACTGTTCAGCACCATCAGCGGCTCTCTGGGAGTCGGTGTCACCACCGCAGCGGGCGAGGCCACCGTCACCACCAGCCTCCTGCCCACGGGCGTCAACGTCGTCACGGCCACC
>NZ_JBHXAG010000032.1:33421-62517 GCF_042726555.1 Streptomyces sp. NPDC060232
CCGTCATCGCCGCCACCACCACCTGCACCTGCATCGGTGTCGCCGCCACGGCAACCGTCACCGTCACAGCCCCGACCAAGTGTGTGGTCACCCTGTCATCCGCTCCGGCCGACCCGATCGCGGGCCAGCCGGTGACCCTCACCGCCACCGTCACCTGTGACGGTGCTCCCGTCCCAGGCGCCACCGTACTGTTCAGCACCACCGGCGGCCCGCTCGGCATCGGCGTCACCAACGCGTCCGGCCAGGCCACCGCCACCACCAGTGCGCTGCCCGTCGGCAGCACCGTCGTCACGGCCACCGTGCTGGCAGCCACCACCAGCTGCACCTGCGTCGGCGCTTCCGGGACCGGGACTGTAACCGTGAGCGGGGCGAAGGGGCTCACAGCACAACCTGCCTGCTACCGGCTCAACGTCCCCCCGCTGCCCTGGGCCTTCGCCACCGCCACCTTCAGCGCGAGTGGTGCGACTCCCGGAGCGACGGTCACCTTCCACCTGGACGGCCCCGCCGGCCCTGTGGTGTGCACCGCGGTCGCCGACGCGAGCGGCAATGCCAGCTGCACGGCCACCCTCACCATCGGGCAGGTGCTGTACTCCGGCTACACCGCGACCAGCGGGGGCGTCTCCTCGTCCAGCACCCTGTCCATCTGCTTCCCCTGAGGCTCGGCTCCGGCTCGCGCACCGCGGCCGCAGAGGTTGCGGGAGTTCACGTGAACCGGGCTTGCCGCAGATGAGTTGACAAGCGACTCGGAAGAGCGGTCGTCCCCCGTAGTGCAAGTACGGGGGACGACCGCTGGAGCACAAGGATAGGCGGGGCGGCAGGCCGACCGGCACGCCGCCCCTCACCGCAGTAAGTCACAGAAGGAGCGGAACATGGCCTGCAATTGCGGCGGGGGTGCCCGCCCGACTGTCGTCATCTACCAGCTGAACCTGCCCGACGGGACCGTGCGCCAATACCACACCCGGCAAGAGGCCGACGCGGCCAACCGACGCGCGGGCGGCCTCGGCACGATCCTCGTCATCAATCAGTAACGACCGTCCGGGTGTACTCACGGTGACGGGGTGGATCTCATGACCCTTGTGGAGTTTCTCCTTTCCCTTGGCGCGACGTGTCGCATCACCAGATTCCTCACCAAGGACACACTCGCGGCAGGGTTCCGCTCCTGGGTGGCCGGCCGTTTCGGCGACGATTCCCAACTCGCCAGCCTGGTCGGCTGCAGCTGGTGTTCGAGCATGTGGGTGGCTTCCGCCACGGCCTGGTCTGCCCACTGGGCGGGAGGGACCATCGGATTCGAGATCACCGCGACGGCGTTGTCCCTCTCCTACCTCGCCGGGTTGGCTTCCCGGTGGCTCGATTGAGTCCGCAGTGCTCCGTGCCCACGGTGGTCTCGGCGACCGGCGTGGGATCGGCCAGCACGACGTCGAGCGGGGTGCGCGACCCCCATGAGGTCGTGAACCGTACGCCCTCCCATGGATGCCCGGGGCGTGGCAGCGTCAGCCGCTCGGCCAGGTCGCGCGCCGCATCCGGCCGAAGCGGCGTACTGCGGCCGGTCGGCCGCAGCGCCCCGGTCTCGTCGAGGCGGCCCAGCGGGACTGTCTGCGGTCGTCGCACGGTACCGGTGATCGCGCCGGTGACGGTTTCGGTGGAGTCCCGGCGGCGGACCTTGCAGAGCGCACGGGCTCCGGCAGGTACACCGTCCGCTCCCCCGGAACCAGCCTTCGACCCGGGCCACCTGTGTCCAGGAGGTCAGCCACTCCCCCACCGTCGTCACGTCAGCCGTCTCCGAGCGGAGCGTCCAGGTGACCGAGGCGCTGGGCACCCGCCCGGCGCCCGGCGCGGCCGGCAGGCCCCCTCATGCGGGCAAGTGGCAGATATACTGGGGAAACCTTTTGTTACTCAGGCGAAGAGGGCCCCTCCACACGTGTGGAGGGGCCCTCTTGCTTTCTGTCCGTGCAGGTCAGGCGACCTGCAGCTTCGGCCGACCCGTGGGGGCGGGCGGCGTTTGGCGATAGGTGGGGAGCTTCAGGTTGGCCAGGTCGCCGGCCTGGATGCGAACGAGCGCGTCCCGGAACGAGGCTTCCATGGCTTCATGCGTCTCGTACTTCGCCGCGAGGGGGTGGATGCGGTACGAGTTGCCGTTCCGCTCCTCGCTGCGTGGGCGCAGCACGATGTTCAGGGCGCAGAGAGGCGCCATGAGTCCGCTGACGGCCTGGGGTGTGACCCCGTATTCCGTTGCCATGTCCCTCTGCCGGACCGGGAGCGCCCCACCGAACTCACTTCGGTAGAGCAGGTACTGGAGGAACTTGACGGCGGATCCGGACAGGGGCAGGGCCCAGATGCGCTCCGCGACGATCGGAGACATGACGTTAGCCATGGGGTTGCCTTCCTCGTGTTCGGTTGCCCAGCGTCGGGCCTGGCAGCGCTATCACCCGGTTCGTTTCCTTCCACGCATGCTCGTGTCGGCTCCGAAGTCGAGGTCGAGCTCTTCCTGGTGGACGCCTTCGGGCCCCACCGCGTAGGGGAAGGCGTCGAGACTGCGGTCATGCCGTTCAGCGATCTCGGCGAGGACCTCGTGTTGAGCGGCGCTGTTTCCGTGAAACCACAGGCGTACGTTGATCTGGATCCTGCCGTTGCCGGCCTTCTCCACCCAGTTGTAGCCGCAGAGTGCCTGGACTGCGCGGTTCACGGTGGACCGCGTGATCATTTTGCCGCCCTTCTGGGCGGCAACCTTGTTCAGTCCGTCGGTGATCTCCTGCTGTGTGTACTGCGCGATCCCGGTACCGGGCACCTGGCCGCCGGCTACGAACAGGAAGACGCACAGCTGGGACTTGGTGATGCTGTTGGCCACGGCAAGCTGGGCGAGGAGTTGGGTGAACCAGTTGCTCGCCAGGCTGTAGCCGGCGCCCCCCGCCATGTCGTGGACGCTCCGGGGATCCGCCGCGTACTCGAAGTGGACCCCCTTGAGCCGACGGCGGCCCCCCGGGTCGGCGGCCTGAGCCACCTTCTCACCAAGTTGCTGACCGAGCACGGCCAAGATGTCACCGAATTCGGCTTCGTTTCCTGCCGCTGTGGGGACGGGACGGGGCCCGCGCGTCCGACGACGGGCGGGCGGATCAGTTGTCACAGGACCTCCTTGTTACTCAGGCGGTCCGAGACTATCCAAAAATCAACGCCTGGTTGTCTTTTGGCGCGTCGGCGCGTCGCTCCGACCCTCAGGTACGGACGCAAGCCGCTGAGGGCCTGAAAAGTACACGCCCCGTGGACTCTTCAGGCGCCCTTGCGCCATAAGTCCACGGCTCCTTGATTTTGCGTGTCGAGATAGGGGCACACTTCCCTGCCGTACGGCGGGGATGGCCCGGCCTCCGCGGCCCGGACAGCAGCCCTCTGACCTGCAGCGATCCGAGCCGGCGGCGAGGATTTCAAAAGTAAAGCACTGCTTGACTTTTGGGCTGAATGTGCTCTCCAGGTTCACATTTCACGACCCCAAGTGTGTCGCCCACGACACACTTGGGGCTACGTTTGCGCAGGTCAGAGCCTCATCCGTGCCTCGGGCCTCTTCTATAAGAGCCACATGACGGCCTCTCACATGCCGTACCAGCTGGTTCTTTTGACACCCAGGCGACGACGCACTCCTGGTGCTCTTGGCGCCCCTGAGGTGCCGCGACTTGCCGACCAGCGTGGTACGGCCCCCGAACTCCGGACTGTTGCATCGATCGTTCAGGCACGGGCGCCCGGCCCGTAGGGAGGAACTTCACCCTGCGACCTCAGGATGACCCGCTCGAACCCGGTCCACCGAAAGCAAGCCACCACGCTCGGTGCGTCGCACTCTCAGGGCCGGTGGCCACCCGCACCACCTCCGGTCTCAGCCACGCTTCTCTATTCCGGGGCATACGGGCATGCAGTCGCCGATGATGCCTGTCCGCCCCGGCGGGGCACCGCAAGCCCGCCAGGGCTGAGGAGCTACCGACCCCGGCGGGGCCGTGACCGGCAGGGTCGGGTACGCCAAGAGCGGCCCTGCAGACAGTGCCCGCTGAACAGAAGGAGCTCCTACGAGCCCTCGGAGCAAGCGCCGCCAGCGGGAGTCGCGGCCGCAGCCTCCAGCAGGGACCAGCCGTCCAGCTCAATCGGCTGCCGCTCCCCCGGCAGCCAGCCCCGGCTCAGTGCCACATCAAGCAGGGCGCGGACGGCGCCAGGCTCATGAAGGTTCAGGTCCGCCCCTCGGATGAAGCCCACGTCTCCGGAGCCGATGAATCCTCCGCCCGGGATATACCGGCCGGGGCCCTCGGTGAAGGAAATACACAGCGGGCCACCGGTGCCAGCCGGCTGCGGGGACAGGGTGACGGTTTGGCGGCAGTCCACTGACCGGCCGGCGTCATCCTTTCGGTGGCTGTGGCGCATCGTCCACATGTACACGCGTCCGTTGGCGACGAGTCGGCGGGGCTTCTTCCCATTGCGAGGCATCCAGCCGAGAGTACGCGGCCTGATCCGAGCCCAGTCGAAGAGCCCGGTCAGGTTCACCGACGAGCCGGCTGCACCTCAGCTCGCGAGGCAGAACAGGTCGGGAGGCAGACCAGGCACCCAGTACGGCCGTCAGCGGATGGTCGACATCCTCGGGACCGAAGAGGTATGCCGGGCAGCACTGACACCCCGTAGGTTCACCGGGCTCCGTTCAGGTCCGAACGTCGCGAGAAAGTCGGATGCGGCCGTGCTGTATGTCGGCGAGCATGCGGCGCTGTGGAGATCAACAGTTTCGTCGTCCGGCGTGCGGTCGACTCCGATGCCGCGGCAGTGGCCGAGGTGTGGCTGCGTTCCTTCACGGCGGCGCTTCCGAGTGTGCGTCGCGCTCATACGGACGACCAGGTCCGATCCTGGTTCCGGGAGGTGGTCGTGCCCGGTCTGGAGACCTGGGTGGCGAGGGTCGACGGGTCGGTGGTCGGGATGATGGTGCTGGACGGCGAAGACCTGGACCAGCTCTATCTCGATCCGGCCTGGCAGGGCCGGGGTATTGGGGATCGTCTCGTGAAGGTGGCGCAGCAGCGTCGTCCGGCAGGTCTGGCGCTGTGGACGTTCCAGGTCAACGAGCCGGCACGTCGCTTCTATGAGCGGCACGGTTTCGTCGCCGCCGAGTGCACCGACGGTCACCGCAGCGAGGAGCGGGAGCCGGACATTCGATACCGGTGGCGGCCCGCCGCACGATCCGTTGCAGCTTCTGCCCCTTCTGCTCAGTCAGTCCGCGGACCCGGCCGGCTCTGCCATCGCGCCTCCCCGCATCGATCAGACGTGTCGTCACATCCAACCGATGCGGGGGCCGATCAGCACCACTCCGGTGATCGTTTCCGGTCAGAGCACTAGCGGAGGAGACCGTTGGCGACCTGCTGCAGGATGACGGCGAGCGAACGTCGATCCTCGACAGCCAGCGTGCCTCTCATGTCCTCGATAACCGCCTCAACCCCACTGCTGACATGGAAGTAGCGGAGGATGAAGTTGCTGCGCTCCGATGGCGAGAGACTGGAGATGGCCTCGTCCATGAGCGCCGCCCCGCTCTGCCACGGACCAGTAGGTTCCGCCTGGGTCATCGCGGGTTCCTGAGCGGCGGCCCGGGGGACAGGCACAGGGGTTTGGTGCACCGTGGCGTTGGAGGCCGGACGACGCCGCATTTCCTCCACTTCTGCGGAGACGGGTGCTGCCGGCGCGGCCACCTGACGTGCGTCCGGGGCGTTGCCGGCCGGGAGTGTTTTACGGCCGTAAAACTGATCGACCTCCGGCTCAGCCCCGGCGGTCACACCCACCAGAGGCTCGGGAACGACAGAGGCTTTGCCGGCCTTCTTGGCCGCCGACCGTTCGGCAGATGCCGCCGCCCGCTGCTTCTGCTCTTCCTGCCACCAGGCGAGCTGCTGCGGGCCGTCCCAGCCGTTGTCCCTCGCCAGCTTGCCCAGCGACCGTGCGGCGTCGAGCGGCATGGCCTTCTTCCGCACCAGTTCCTGGGCGCCGGGAGCGAGATGGGTGAGGAGAATGCGCTGGGTAACCCACCCGTCGACGCGCTCGAAATGCTGCGCCACGGCGCGGTTGGAGCCGAACTCCGAGACGAGAGCCTGGACTGCGTAGGCCTCTTCTATGGGGTTGAAGTTCTGCCGGTCAACGTTCTCGGAGACCACGGCATCCATGAACGTCTTACGGTCCAGGGCCAGGCCGTCGTCGACCACACAGTTCAGTGTGGGGTTGCCGGCGGCCGTGGCACCGCGGTACCGACGCTCGCCGGTGACGAGGACATAGTCGACGTCGCCAATAGACTGCGCGTGATCGGGCCACAGCTTCAGGTAGGCACTGCGGCTGACGGCCGGGCAGGCCTGGATCTGGCGACGGCGCAGGCTCTTACCGAGATCGATCAGCTCGTCTTCGGTGCCGAAGTCGATACGCGGGTTGACTCGGTTGGGCACCAGCCGCTTGAGGGGGACACGGAGCAGGCGGCCGTCCGCCCGGGTGTCGACGACCGGGGCGGCATCGTCGTCGCCGAAGAAGTCGTCGAACTGGTCGTGCTTCGCCATCACCGGCCTCCGGTGTACTTCTGGCGGCGGAGCTGGTGTTCCAGAGCCAGTGATACGAAGTCCTGCTTGGCCTTGGTGGCGATGTGGTTGGACTCGTACTGGGTGCAGAAACGCCCGTTGGTAATGCCGCGGGTGTGCGGCTTGTAGTGACGGACCGTGGCGTTGAACAGCTCCCAGCCCCTCCGCTGAGCAAGGCTGATCGTGCGGTCGCGGTCTGCCGTGCCGTCGCGGGGGTCCCAGTTGTTCACCACGACCCCGTAGGGGATCTGGCGGGGGATGAGGACGCGCTCCACGGTGACTCTGGTAGGGGTGAAAGCCGACCCCTCGGCTTCGAGGGGGACGATGACATCGTCGGCGACATCCAGAATCGCGCGGAGTGAGTCTCCGGTGGTGCCGTCACCGAGAGGATCGAGGGACTCGTCCTCGTCGTCTTCGGACTTCAGGGGCATGAACCCCGGGGTGTCGACGATGATGATGTCGGCCTTGGCACTGCGCAGGCGACGCAGCTTCTCGGGGCTGTGGCTGGCATCGACCACGCGGAAGGGGACGGTCCTGCCAGCCTTCCTGACCTTCTCGGCGTGTTCGATGCAAGTCCCCTGGGGGTCTATCGAGACGACCGCTACAGAGGGTCCGCCTGCAGACTCGGCGTCGCAGCCGAGGATGTCTGCGTAGACCGCGGCGAGGTTGACTGACAAGAGGGACTTGCCGACCCCGCCCTTACGGTTCAAGAGCACGGTGATGTAAGGCATGTACTGCTCTCCGACTACTTCCCGGAAACCCGGTACTTCGGATGGACGGAGACATCCTCTCAGACGATCGGAAGGTGTCCAGGAAGGCATGCAGAGCGCAGCGGTTTTACGGCCGTAAAACCGCCCGAGGCCGGACGGGCCCGGGAGCGCATGCGGCATCTCGGTCCGGTACCCGGGTGGCAGGCCGTCTCAGCCGCTCGGGACTGCCGGTGGACGCCAGGCGGTAGGCCCATCACGGCAACAGGTCCAGGAGTGCGGAGCCGGGGGAGTGTTTGCTGCTCTGCACTGCCGAGCGGTACTTCCGGCAACGCCTCCGGAGGTGCTGCCCGAGGAGGACCGAGGGAGGTTGAGCGTGCGCAGCGCGCGGGAGCGACCAGGTTGCTGGCCGGACCACCGTCATCGGGGTCCATCCTGACACCTGGACAGTGAGTACACGCCTACTGCTGCACGAGCAACGGCCGGCAGCAGGTTCCCGGGTGGGTGAGCACACCATCGGCACCAAGGGGGCAGGGGACGTTGAGCAGCAACCACAGTGCTTTCCGACCCACCGAGTTTTACGGCCGTAAAACGCTGCCGGGCTGAGGGCCCCACACGTGGAAGGGCGGACAGCCTACGTGCCCGCAGCCTCCTGTCAGGCTCTGGGCTCCGCTGGCCCCCTGACACGGGACAGGCCTCTCCGCTCGGCCATCGAGTGGAACCCTGATCGGACGGCCTTCGCTCCGGTGCCGGTCTTGAGAGTCGTCATCTCCGAGACGTCCGGGCCGCAGAATCTGTCGACAACCGACGCCGCGAGCGTGCACCGCGGGACCCGAGCAGTGGAGTGCCGACGCCGCCGAGGACGCGGTCACGGCGCCGGAGGTGCTCGCCGGGGCGCTGTCCGCGCTCGGCCCGGAGGCGGCCGGGCTTCGGAGATGACCGCGGGTGCCGTTGCTGCGCACCGCGATCGCGCCCGGCAGCCACCACACCGCCACAGCCACAGCACAGCGACAGCAGGAGGGCACCCGGCAACGGCGCTGCTGCTCCCTGGCGGAGGAGCGGTTCGCTGGGTCGACGGTGGGGTGACTCACGCGCACCCAACGTCACCCGATGCTTATGATGCATGCCGAGTGATCCGAGCCGGGCCACATCCGACTGCGGTGGGAGCGCCGTGTTCGAGCCGTTTGCTCGGATGCATCCCGGATGGGCCAACGTTTTTTCTACGACCTGCGCATGGGGTGTGGCACGACAGTGCTGACGTAGCTCCTGTGCGGCCCGCCCTGTTTGGGGCCCCATTTTTCAGTTCCGGGGGAGAGTCCTTCAGCATGTCCGTAGCCCCGGCCGGTCCGCCGGCCAACCCGACCCCGTACGCTCCGCGCGGCGTGGAAGACACACGTGTGCGCGTCCCCGTGGGCCGGGCGACCGTACTGGCCGTGCTGCTCTTGCTGTCCGCCGGACTGGCCGCAAACGCCGCGTACGCCGACTGGACCATGCACGCGCTCACGGAACGCCTCCTCGCCGACGCCGCCACGGTCACCGACGCCGAACTGGACGAGGGCCGCGGCTTCCATGTTGTGGCCGGCAAGATCCAGGGTTACGCCCTTCTCGCGACGGCCGCTGTCTTCATCGGCTGGTTTCACAAGATGCGCGTCAATGCCGAGGTCTTCGCGCCAGGCGCGGACAAGCGATCGCCCGACTGGGCGATCGCAGCCTGGTTCATACCGTTCGTCAATCTCTGGCTGCCGTACCGGATTGCCAGGGCCACATGGGGCTCAAGTACGGCTCACGGGCCTGACGGCGACTGCCGACGTCGCCCGTTGACCCTGGTCGCTTTCTGGTGGGGCGCCTTCGTCCTGGCACGCGTTCTGGGATGGGGCGGTGGACTGGCCCTGAGCTTCGCCCAGAGCCCCGCGGCCGCATCGCACGCGGTCGCGGCGATGCTGGCCGGTGACATCCTCGACATCGTCGCCGCCGTGCTCGCGGTGCTTTTCGTCCTCAGGCTCACCGCAATGCAGCGCGCCAAGGTCGCCTGTGGGCCGCATGTCGAAACTGACAGGTGACGGGCGCGTACCACTCGTCGTGGGACCGCATTGATACCTGGCTGCGCATGTACGCCCATGCCTCGTACGAGCTCCGTCCGACCGGATACCCGGGGCGGTGGAACGGCTCCGCGCTCCCGCGGAACTCGGGGATGCTGCCGGGGGAGCGGTAGTCGGCGCGGACCGCGGCGCCGGGCGTTGCGCGGCTGGGCGATGTGCCGGGCCGGTTCGGCGAGCGCTGCCGCCCGCTCGGTATCCCGCTGGACGGCCGGACGCCGGTCCTCGCAGTGCAGTTCGCGGTGCAGTGGCTGAACGGTCCGTGCGCGGTCGTCGCGGCGGAAGTACGGCGGCCTCCTGTGCGCTCCGGGGGCGGGAACGCTCACACACCACCGTCCGGACCGCCGCAGGCCGCCGGCGCTGGACATCGCCGTCCAACTCGCTGTCGTACAGGACGGTGATGTGGCCGGCCGGCTGCTCGGCTTCGATCGCCGCCGGCGGGCGTGACGAGCATCTGCCGGACGCAGGTGTCGTGGTTGCCCCACGACACGTACCGGCCGCCGCCAGTCACCGCCTCCGACAGGAAACGGCGCACGAGGCCGAGCTGGCTCCAGGCTTTAGACGCGGCCACTTTGGCCACCTCGATCCCGTGCCCGGCCTGCCGGCGCGCAGTCGATGAGACCTCGACGTCCGCGCCGCTCAACGCAACCTCCGCAATCATGTACGTATTTCGTACGCCTAACGTACGGTATTCGTCCGCTGTGGGGTAGGGTCGAGGAAGTAGGAGGTGCTGCATGTCCGAGTTGTTCGACGCGGTCGACGCACTGATCGCGTCCCGCGCCACGCTGCCGCCGCCGGTGGAACGCAAGCGGCTGCGTGCCGCGCACGGCCTGACGATCGACGAGGTGGCCACCGCGCTGAAGGTGCGCCGCGCCACGGTGTCCGGCTGGGAGTCCGGCAAGACCGAGCCCCGCCCGCCGGAGCGGGACGCGTACGCACGGCTGCTGAAGCAGCTCGCCGAGCTCTACCCCGCGCCCGAGCAGCCGGCCGCCCCGGTGCCCGCCGCGTTCAACGGCACGCCCGTTCCGGCCGAAGCGCCGACTCGCGCCACGGGCCCGGCCCCCGAAGCCGCGGCCATGGCTGTACACCAGAACACCCAGACCCCCGCCCCCGTCGCCGCTTCTCCGGCGGCCGCATCCCGTCCGGCGCCCGCCACCAGGCCGTCGGCGACGTCGCGCCGTCCGGGCGCGAAGAAGGCGGCCCCGGCCGGCACCCCGGCGGGCGGCACCGACCCGCGCTTCGAGAACGGCCCGCTCGCGGTCGTCGACGTCGACGACGACGGGCAGGTGCTGGCGTACTGCACCGGCGGCCTGGTCCTGGACGTGCCCGCCAAGTCCATCCCGGCCCTGGTCGACTGGACGCTCAAGGAAGCGAGGCTCGGGCAGCCGAAGCTGTCCGGGCCCGGCAAGGAGGCCGATCCGCTGCTCGTCCTCACCGCGGCCGCGCTGGAGCGCTACGGCCTGCCGGTGAAGCTCAGCGACGAGGAGCGGCTGGCCGGACGGCTGCCGGAGGGCCACAAGGTGGCCAAGCAGCTGGCCCGCGCGGAGTGGAAGCTCACCAAGCGGGGCTTCGGACCGTGGGCGCGCATCTACCGGCCTGCGCAGGGCTCGGAGCGCGCGTGCGTCCAGCTGTGCATCCCGTCCTGGGACGCGCTCGACACCCGCCACTGGAACGGCGCCGCCGAACTCCCGCCGGCGGAGCTGGCCCGGCTGCTGGGCACGTACGCGGCCCGGGTGATCACGCCGCGCGGCTCCACGGCTGTGACCGGCCTGGAGCTGATGACGGCCTTCCACCCGGCGACCCGCGCCTCCGCGCCCGACGCCGACGGCCGCCGGCACTCCGAGCACAACCCCGGGGGACTGGGCAAGGACCCGGTCGACTGCGCGCCGTGCGAGGCCCCCGACGGCCACCCGCTCCTCGCTGACCTGCCGCGCTTCCACCAGCGCACCCCGGCCGAGATGCTGATGGAGGAGGCGTACGACTGGGCGCGTCCCCTGACCGACGACGAGTGCATGCGCCGCAACCTGGTCGGCATCGACGTGAACATGGCCTTCGCCGCGGGCGCCAACGGCCTGCTCGTCGGTCTCGGTGCCCCGACGCACCTCAAGGCGCCGGCCTTCGACCCGAAGCTGCCCGGCTCCTGGCTCGTCGACCTGTCCCACGTCGACCTCTCCCGGGTGAAGTCCGGCAAGGACTGGGTGCAGCTGGACGGCGAGCTGCTGCCCAGTCCGTTCACTCCGAAGGGCACCCGCCCGGAGGGGCCGGCCTGGTACGCGACGCCGACGGTGGCGTACGCGGTGGAGCTCGGCTACGACGTCGCCCCGCTGGAGGCGTACGTCCGGTACGACAACGGCCGCTACCTGGACGCCTGGTACGGCCGGCTGCGCGACGCCTACCTGGCGACGATGGCCGACCTCGGCGTCGCCGCCGACCTGCCGCCGCAGGAGTTCCTCGCGGCGATGGACGGCTACCGGCGGCGTGACCCGGAGATGGCGATCGTCGTCTCAGCGATCAAGGCCACGGTCAAGGGCGGCATCGGCAAGCTCCGCGAACGGCCCCGCGGCGAGGGCTGGAAGCCGGGCCAGCCGTGGCGTGCCCTGTCCCGGCCGACCTGGCGCCCCGACATCCGCGCCGCCGTCATCTCCCGGACCCGGGTCAACATGCACCGCAAGATCCTCAAGCATGCTGCCTTCACCGGGCAGTACCCGGTCGCGATCCTCTCCGACTGTGCCGTCTACGCCGTCGACGGCACCAGCCCCCTCGACTTCCTGCCCTACCGAGAGGGCAAACCGCTGCCCGGCGGGTGGAAGCTCGGCGTGAACCCGGGCCTGGTCAAGCACGAAGGCACCCAGACCGTCCTGTGGGGCGAGGGCGTCCGCGAGCAGCACGGCGGCGACCTCAACCTCGCCCGGTACATCAAGGACGGCACCATCACCCACACCGACGGCGGGGAGTAGACCGCGATGGCACAGTTCGGGGACGGCCTCAACCAGGCGGTCCAGAAGGCGTTCACCCGCCCGATCCCGAAGTCGGCGGGCGCCCAGATGCGCTACCTGGTCAAGCAGTACAAGTCCACCAAGGCCGCCGCGGTGGCGCTCGGCATCACCCAGCGCACCGTCGAGCGGTACGTCAAGGACCAGATCAAGAAGCCGCGTCCCGAGCTGGCCGCCCGCATAGAGCGCGAGGTCAAGAAGCGGTGGCAGCCGCAGATCCGCGCCAAGGCCAAGAAGACGGCGGCCACCACCGGCGGCATCATGGTCGACACCCGGGCCCGCTTCGGCTACACCGCCGCCCCGGGCACCACCGACGACGGCCGGCTGCGCCACCTCACCGTGGCGCTGCCGCCCGAGTTCGCCGGCCGCCTCTTCGACGCCCAGGACGCCGGGGCCAGCGAGCAGCAGCTGCGCGACATCGCCGCAGAGGGCCTGCAGGAGATCTACTTCAAGGACCGCGGCCGCCGCGCCGGCGGCCTCCTGGTGGAGTTCACCGACATCGACCACATCGAGTTCGACCTGTAGGAGGCGCGCTCCGAATCGACAGCGAGCCCGGATGGGGACTGAGCGTTCCAGTACCAATGCCGTGTAGTTGGCGTTGGGCGGCCGGCGTCAAGGGGTGCGGGTGGCCTAACGCGACGAGCAGGCCGTGAGCGTGTGGCGGGAGGTGACCTGGGCGGAGTTAAGCGGAGGTGAAAGGGCTCGGGCGGCCTGCGGGGGCTATGTCTGATTCGAGGACGAAGCCGGCTTCACCCGACGGCCGCCCCGGGGCCTGGGGCGGCGCGGCATCACCGCGGTCGTGTCAGTGAGCGGACGCCGCTCGGGACGGCTGTCGGTAGCCGGGCTGATAGCGATGCGGCCCGGCCATCGAGGGTGGCCGCGACGGAGTGGACGAGTCTGCGCACGTCGAGTCCCTTCCGTCGATCCGCTCTCGGTGGCCTGGTCCGCCGGTTGGCGTGCCAGGGTGCGAGGCTGCCAAATGAACACGGCACGGGATGCGCTACGCAAGCGCTGTGCGTCGGATCCGGTCCTGGCTCAGGTACTGGTTCTGTGGTGCGTCCCGGTGTCCAGGGTCTACTGGCCCAGCCGATACACCTGCCCGGAATCGCCGACGCCCTCGACAACCACGACGGCCGGCTCCTGCGGGAAGGAGCGAACTGGCTTGCCATCAGGCACGAGGGCGATGTCACGGTAGGCACGATGTAGGTATGGCCGGAACGCTGCAGGAAGCCGCCCTCCGGGGTCCGCCCGGCGGCAACCGCAGACTCGCCGGATCGGGACCGCCACCTCGCGGATCACGCCCCCTCGTGCTTCTGCCCGGCCATCCCGGACATTGACAACTCGCAGTGTCATGGCGCCAGATGGAGCTCCCAGGGCGGCCGGCACGGACGGCGTCCTCCTGGAGCAGAGGTGTCCGTGTTGCGCCATCACCACGATCGTGAGCGGACCGCTCGGCTTGCCCGTTCGGCGGTGGCCGACATCGCGCCGGACGAGCTGGAGCTTTTCGACCAGACGGCCCAGGCGTTCTTCGCCCGGCCGGTTCCCCGCCGTGCGGTGACGCTTCAGGACCCTGCCGGTATGGGGTTGGAGTCCGTGGTGGGAGTGCTGTCAGGTGTGGCGTTGGCGGTGGCCACCTCCGTCCTCCAGCACATTGCCGTACAGACGGCGGACCGGACCAGGAGCGTATTCCGGTTAGGACGGAGGCGGGAGGCGGCCCCGTCCGCTCCGAACCCGGAACCGGTCTCCGTCACTCGCTTGGGCGAGCTGCGCGAGCTGGCCCGGAAACGGGGCATGGAACTGGGACTTTCCGCGGATCGCGCGGAGTTGCTCGCGGACGCCCTCGTCGGTGGCCTGGCGCTCAGCGCCCAGGACGGCGACGAGGAACGAGGCGGCGGGAACGGCGCCCTACCGGCAGGGTCCGCGGATCCCGGTACGGGAGAGTGAGTTCCGCGGCGGCCGGCGCACGGCCGACGCCCGCTGCCCCCTCTCCGTTCTCCCTTCCCTCCGGCACGACTTTCCGGTTCGCTCTCCTCATCATCGCCATCTCCGGAACGGTCTTCTCGGTCGGCCTCTTCTGGGTCCGGCCGTTCTTGGGAGACCGCGCGGTCGGAGTGGAGGCCGCGCGCGTGTGCATCGAGCAGTACGCCGGCGGGGCAGCCACAGGTGACGCCGAGGCCGCACGCCTCCTCGCCCAGTGCGGGGGCCTGTCGGACAGCGCCCTGCTGTGGATCCAGCTCGGCGTCCTAGGGCTCTTCTGGACCCTGGTGGCCTTCCTCTACTGGATCCTCCCCGGACGACGCATACGCCGCAGGGGCTACGGCCCACTCGACAACGGTTCGTTTCCGGGCTTACCCGAAGAGCTCGCCCGGCTGATGCGATCGGTCGGCGTCGACCAGCGGGTGAACCCGCTGGTGGATCTCCTCGACGGCAGAGTGAACGCCCTTTGCTTCGGCAGGGTGGGCAAGCGGTACGTCATGCTCAGCCGGGGTCTGATCACGCTGCGCCACTCCGATCCCGAAGCCTTCCGTGCGATCGTCCTCCACGAGCTGGCGCACCTGCGGAATCGCGACGTCGACATCGCCTACCTCACACTGATCGCCTCCTGGATGTTCAGCCGCTTGGTGGCGATCCCCGTCACCATCGCCTATCCGCTTGCCCTCTTCGACCCGTCAGCCGGGCCGGCCTCCTTCTACCTGGGCACCGCCGCGGGAACACTCCTCTTCGCACTGGCCGTGCCGCTGATCCGCAACGCGGTGTTGCGCAGCCGCGAGTTCCACGCGGATGCCCGCGCCGCCGCCTGGGAGACCCGGGGGACCGGACTCGCAGCTGTACTCTCCACGCAACGCGCGATCGACGCCCAAGCCGCGGATCCTCCTGTGGAGCTCCTGCGCCCGCACCCGTTGGCAGCCCGGCGCCTGGATGCCTTGAGTGATCCTGCTCGGCTCTTCTCCTTCGTCCCTTGGGAGGGATTCGCCCTGGGCCTGGTCTGCGCCGTCGCGCAGGGCCCGGTCACCGCCTTCACCAGCGGACTCCTGGGCCTCCCCGCGAGTCACCCGCTGGCCGCGCTGCCCGCCGCCCTGCCGCTGGCCGTCGGGGCCGCGTACGCACTCTGGCGCGCGGAGCTGGCCGAGTTCCTTTTCGGCCGGGCCGTCAGCAATGCCCATCGCGCAGCGGTCGCCACCGGGCTCGGCTTCGTGACCGGGACGGTCCTCAGGCCGACCAGCCTCGGGATGCCCCAGACGGGACCGTCGGCGCTTGCGGGCGCGTGGGTCACCTGGCTCGTTCTTCTGTTTCTCGGCAGCTACGTCTTCATCCGATGGCTCGCGTACACGGCGCGTGCCTGGGCACCCGTCGGAGCGGGCGGCAGGCTCCAGGGACTCCCCGTGGTCGGCGTGATCTGCTGCGCCCTCGTACCGCTCAGCTTCGGGCTTGGCCTGTCCTACGTGATCCGCCCCACCGACCTGGCACTCGCCTTCCCGGCGTCCTCCGATGCAGGTGGCCAAGGGACGGGCGCTTACGTGATGCGGGTACTGGCCGTTGCGCAGGACAAGGTCCCTCCGGCTTACGGAGTCCTCGCGACCGTAGCCCTCGCAATGGTGCCCCTGAGCGGGCGTATGACCACCCGTACCCGGATGCCCCGCTAGGGTCCCTCCGGCGGATCTTGTGACTGTCTGACGATGGATCGTTGTCCTGGTCGTGGGGCGGGGAGATCTGACCCATGACGAGTGGATGCGACTTGCGCCGCACCTGCCGAAGTCCCTGTGGCGCGCCGCGCTGGCCGTGCACCCATGCGCCGCCAGCGCTCCGGGAGAGCGGCCGGAGACGCTGGACCGCACCATCGCCGGGATCCGGCAGATGCTGGGCGAGGTGGAGCTCTCCTTGGTTGAGCTCTACCGGTTTATTACGTTGCCGAACAGTCCGGCATGGGCTCTGCTGGTTGGCCATGAGCGGCCGGACTCCTAAAAGGCAGCGCCGAGATCGACAGCTACCTGGCCGCGCTGGTAGCCCTGATCCCTCTGGGGCCGGCCGACCGCTGGGGCCCGGTGGGCGGAGAGGAAAGTGCTGGAATGCTGGGAGTGGAGAACCTGCTGACCTATGCCCTGGGCGCTCTGTTGATCATTCTGCTGCCCGGGCCGAGCTCCTTGTTCACACTGTCGGTCGCCGCACGGATCGGAGTCAGGGCCGGCTATCGCGCCGCGGCAGGGATGTTCCTGGGCGAGACCCTGCTCATGGTGGCGACGGCGGCCGGGCTCGCTTCGCTGCTGCAGACCAACGAACTGCTGTTCGCCATCGTGAAGTACGCCGGCGCCGGCTACCTGACCTGGATCGCGGTGGGCATGATCCGGGCGGCGTGGGCGATGTGGCGGCGACGCAGCGAGAAGACCGCGGAGGATGCGGAGGGCACGGAGCCCGCCTTGGACCCGTCGACGGGCGGGCGGTTGTTCCGACGCTCGTTGGTGATCACCGTCCTGAACCCGAAGGCCATCTTGTTCTTCATCTCGTTCTTCGTGCAGTTCGTCGACCCCGAGTACGCGTACCCAGGGCTGTCCTTCGCCCTGCTCGCATTCGTCTACCAGGTCATCAGCCTCACGTACGTGACCGCGTTGATCCTCGCCGGTACGTACCTCGCCGCACAGTTCCGCCGCCGCCGGAAGCTGTCAGCGGGCCTTACGACGGGGGCGGGAGCGCTCTTTCTCGGTTTCGCTGCGAAGTTGGCGGCCACGAGCAACTGAGCGTGGCGTCGGCCCACGCGCCCTGGCCGCTTTCCTCGGCGGCCGGGGCGCACTGGATGAAGGGGCCGCGCTCCTCCTTGCTGCCCGCCACCCTGGGGAGACCAGGCCCTTCGGACCGTACGGGCAGAGCCCCACGCGGTGAATCCCGGTCGTCAAGAGAGAAGCTGCCGTAGTGGTGCGGGAAGAGGACCGAGCCGCCTGACACGCACCGTGACCGGACTGAACCAAGATCCGAAAATATCGCTCCAAGAGGCCGGTTTGAGGGCTTTTGGCCGTGACTTGCCTTGAAGGGCTCTCAGCGGGTACTTCGAAGGCGCTGTCCGGTGGGGCGACAGGCGATACTCGCCCTGTGGACTGGTTGGAGCGAGCTCGGGCGGCGGAGCAGCTTCAGGATTGGGACGTGGCGATCGCGCTGGCAAGCGCCCACGCCGAGTGCTTCTCCGACGATCCGGACATGCACGACAACCACCTGTGGCACATGGATCTGCTGGTCCGAGCGGGACGGATTCCAGAACTTAGACGGTGTCCTATGTGGTGAGGCGGTCGTTGGGCCGTTCATGGGGCGGGGTACGTGGAGTTGGATTGTTCCGGACGGTTTGTGGGAGATCGCGGAGCCGCTGATCCCACCGTCGAAGGTGCGGCCACAGGGTGGCGGAACGCAGGACACGCCTGATGAGACGCTGTTCGCCGCGATCATCTACGTGCTGGTCAGCGGCTGCGCCTGGCGGTCGTTGCCGCCCTGCTTCGGGATATCGAAGTCGACCGCCCACCGTCGGTTCCTGATCTGGTCGAGGGCCGGAGTCTGGGGCCAGCTGCACGAGGAGATCCTGTACCGGCTCGACGACGCCAGCCTCCTTGACCTCTCCCGTGCGGTCCTCGACTCCGCCCACGTAAGGGCTAAAAAAGGGGCGAACTCACAGGTCCGAGCCCCGTGGACCGAGGCAAGCCGGGCTCCAAGATGCACGTCCTGTCGGACGCGAACGGACTGCCCCTCGTTGTCGGCGTTTCGGCCGCCAACACCCACGACAGCCAGGCGCTGAAGCCCATGGTGCTCGGTCACCAAACGAGACACGACCCCTACCGCGGCCGCCACTTCAAACCCCAGCGCCTACACGCCGACAAGGCCTACGACATACCTGAACTGCGGAAATGGCTACGGGGCAAGCGGATGGGCGTCCGCATCGCACGCAAAGGCATTGAGTCCAGCGAACGACTCGGGCGCCGCCGATGGGTGATCGAACGGACCATGTCCTGGCTCACCGGCTACCGCCGGCTCAACCACCGCTACGAGCGCCACCCCCGCAACTACCTGGCCTTTCTCGGCCTCGCTGCTGCCCTCTGCTGCTACAAGCGGCTCGTCCGCCTCACCACATAGGACACGGTCTTAGCGCACGATCTGACACCGATGTTCCTCAGACACCGGCTCCCGGCCTGTACCGGGAGCCGCCGTGCGTCCGGTCCGCGACCGGACGCACGGCGGTCAGCGCAGTGAGGAGCAGGAGCCGCGCCTCAGCACTCGTAGGCGTAGTCGGCGCGGCCGTTCGCGCCGTCCCAGTGGATCGTCGCCGTACGGCCCGCGTTGATCGGGATGCAGGTCGGGTCCCACGCCCAGTCGACGGACACGGTCGCCGTGATGCGCCAGCCGCAGGAGTTCTTGATGTGGGCCCAGCCGTAGCCCTGACTCGCGAGCGTGGCGCACCCGGACGTCGTGCCGGCCGGCCCCGACGCTGCTGCTGCGGGGGCGGCGGCGAGCCCGCTCAGCAGGAGCGCGCCGGCCGCGGCCAGGGCGGTCTTGCGGTGCGTGCGGAGTATCGGAGTGGTCATGCTTTTTTCCCCTCGTCCTCGTCCTCGTCCATGGCACGCGCTCCGGCCATCGGCGGGTCACGGCCTTGCCCGTCTCTTGGCCTGTCCTCGCCTTCACCGGCGGCGCGTCGTCGCTCCAGACTGCCGTGGGGTCCGGCCGCCCGTCTTGTACGAACGCGCACCTCGTTGCCGGGCTCGTCGGTTCGGGTTGTGCGCTGCCTGGGCAGGGGGGACGCGGGTGACGGGGGCCGATGAGGTGGGAAGTGTCGAGCGGCCTGCTCCGGCCTGTTTGCGCGGCCGGGTGGTGAAGTACCGGGGGTACCGGACCCCAGGGGGCGGGCCCGCCCGGCTCAACGTGCCGGCCGCCACCGTGACCCTGATACTCGGCTGGGGCGAGCCGGTGCACCTGCGTGCGGCAGGGACCAACGGGGCGCCGGGGAACGGTGTATGGCACTCGGTCCTGGTGGGGCTGCGGACCTCGGCCGTCCTGGGCGCCTACCCGGGGACCGGACATGCGATCGAGGTGGATTTCACACCGCTGGGCGCCTACGCGTGTCTCGGTGTGCCGCTCGCCGGGCTGTCCGAAACACAGGTCGCGGCCGAAGACGTGCTGGGCGTCCGGTGGACGTCGGTGCTGACGGAGCGTCTGGCCCTCGCCCCGGACTGGGGCACCCGCTGGACGATCCTGGACGAGGCACTGTGCCGGCGGCTGACGGCCGGTCCGTCACCGTCGCCGGTGGTCGCGGAGGCGTGGCACAGGCTGCGCGTACGTCACGGTGGGATGCACCTGCGGGACCTGGTCGCGGCGACCGGCCGCGGACGCAGGCGTCTGCAGGCGTTGTTCCGGGAGCAGATCGGGCTGCCGCCGCAGTCCGCGATCCGGGTGCTGCGCTTCCAGCGCGTCCTGACCATGCCGCCGGGCTCCTTTCGCTCGCTGGGCGAACTCTCCGCGGCCTGCGGCTACTACGATCAGGCGCATCTCAACCGCGATGTCCGTGCCCTGGCGGGCCTCACGCCCAGGGAACTGGGCGGGCTGTCGGAGCGGGCCCGGCGCGAGGGAGCCGGTGTCGTGGACGGCCGCCTGACGGGGCTGCCCACCCGGGACGGGCAGCCGTGACCAGGGGGCTGAGGAACATCGGTGTCAGATCGTGCGCTAAGCCTTCGTCGGCCCCTGGTGGGCGGCCGGCGGGCCGTCGGCAACGGGGCCGGTCTGAAGCGCTCCAGGAGAGCGTCATCTACCACCGGCCCCACAGGTACGTCCACCCGCAGCTGACGTACTGCGTCTACATCAACAACCTCTCCCCGACGCAGGACCGTGAGCTGAGGCAGGCAGTCGAGGAGCACCCCGCCTACATCGGCTACGCGGATTGCTCCGGCCGTAACACGCTGAAGCAGTATCTGGGCATGTCGCTGATGAACTCGGGCCTGCGTGTAGGCGACCAGATCCTCGACGGAGTCCTCCACGATGGCCGGAGCTTCGACGGCACGCCCAACGGGGCCGGCCTGCCCTACAAGGAGAACGGCTTCACACCGACCGCGATCCGCGAGTATCTGTTCCTGCCGTTCCTCGGCTACCGCATCAACAGCCACCTCACCGGCAGGAACGCGGAAGACGCGTACGCCGCGCTGACGACGCTCTCACCCGACGCGTATCTGGTGGAAAGCCCGGCGATCTGGATGACCGCCAACCGGTACGAATACCTCCACGATGCTGGCAAGCACCTCGTCTCCCTCCAACGGGCCGGCCTGGATCACCTCGATCGCCCCGGGCTGGAGGCCGTCGTCAGCGGGCTGGTTGCGCAGGGCCACATCTATAATCTGCGCCTCAACGAGTACGGCGCGCTCCTGTACACCTCCATCGTCGAGGTCGACACGGGAGGCGGCGACTACAAGACCTTCACCGTCGGCCTGAAATTCAACCCCGAGGACAAGCGCGTCGAGCTGACCACCTTCTTCTGAGTCGCCTCGGCCCCGGCCCCGGCAGAACCGCGTCGGCAGCGCCGCTGCCCGCCGCGACGCCCGCGCCCTGTCCCGGATGCGGCACTCGCACGCCTGGCTGTGGTGACGATGCCGGGCATCGTCCACCGAGTGAACCGCACAATGTTCTGCATCCAGTGCACGATGCCCGGCATCGGATGCTGTGCATCGAGTGGGCTCCACCCGGTGGGCTCCACTCCGGTGCGCACCCGCTGACGGTGGGTCCACTCTCGTGCGCACGGCAATGTTCCGCACCGCATCGGGTGCGTGCGCACCATTCGACCAGCTGCACTCCGCCCTACTTGACCGTGGGGGGTGCAGCAGGTCTGCCCCCTGCGGGTCCTCGGCAGCGGGTGGCCAACTGGAGGTTGTTGAGCGCCTCCGGCATCGCGAACTCCCTGCGAGAGGGCCGAAGATCTCCGTACGATGCGTGCGCATGTTGTTGCACCGCGCCTCGGTTCAAGGAGGAGACTTGCGTCAGGCCGCCGTCGTCTTCGTACACGGTCTCTTCTCGTCGCCGACCACATGGACGCCCCTCCAGCAGGAGATGTCGGAGATTGCTGCGGTGTCCGACGAGTACGACTTTCTGTTCTTCGAGTACGCGACACGACCCGTGACGTGGAACCCCCTGCGGCGGATGCCGGATCTCGACACGATCGCGGAAAGCCTGCGCGGATTCATCGGGGACCTCACAGCCGGGTACGAGAGGGTCGCCCTCGTCACGCACAGTCAGGGCGGGTTAGTCGCTCAGCGGTACTTGTCCCGCATGTTGCTGGCGGGCCGGGGGAGGGAACTCGCCAAGATCCGGCGACTGGTGATGTTCGCCTGCCCGAACAACGGGTCCGACCTGTTCCTGTTGGCTCGCAGGGGACTGATCCCGATGACCAGGAACAGCCAGGAGCGAGAGCTTAAGCCACTTCAGACCTCGGTGCTCGAAACCCAACGCAGGGTGATCGACGGAATCGTTCGGGCCCCGGAACTCGCGCACGACAGCTGTCCGATTCCGATCGTGGCCTACGCGGGCGAGAGCGACAACGTGGTGGTCCCCTCCTCCGCCGCGGGATTCTTCCCCGAGACGGGGGTGCTGCCTGGCGATCACTTCTCGGTCATCAAGCCGAGCGGTCCGGACAGCCGGATCGTCCACGCGGTGCGCAAGGAACTCGCCCGGGCGCTGGCTGAGCCGTTCCCAGCCGAGCCACAGCCCGAGGCCGACATTCCACACCGTCGCAAGCCAACCCACTTTGCCGCTGACGTCCTCACGGAGCTGGAGGTGGCTGGCCCGATCGATGTGCCGACTGGTGGAATCGGTGGGCACCCGATCCCGTTCTACCTCCATGGCGGGCCGGTGGAGCAACTTAGGAACGTGGACATCGTCGTGTCTTCGGAGAACACCTATCTCCAGATGTCACAGTTCTTCAAGCCATCGACTTCCGGCAGTCTCCGTCGGGCTGCTGCGGAAAAGAGCGGCGGGGGCCAGATCCTGGAAGACGTGGCTGGCGATCATCTCGCGACCTGGCTCCGCACCCACGGCAGCTACGGCCTTCCCGTGCCTGGCGGCACCGTCGCTCCGACTCCCGCAGGCGCGCTCTCGAGGCGAAACGTACAGCGCATCTACCATGCGGCCATCGCCGCCCCTGTGTCGGGCACGAACAACTACGCAGTCGACCCCCAGTCCATACCCAGGGCTGTCCACAACACCTTCGACCTGGCCCGCCAAGAACGTGAGGAGGGCCTCGCTCTCTCCTCCATCTGCTTCCCGCTCTTCGGGGCGGGGCGAGGCGGGATGAGCGTCTCGGAAAGCTTTGAATTGATCTGGGAGCCTCTGATGAGCGAGCTGGCCGAAGACCCCACCTGGAGCATCCACTTCACCACCCGTCGAAAGACGATCTTCGACCTTCTCCACGAGCGGCTTCACGTCAAACAGCGAGCTAACGGCCGGACCACCTAGGGAGGACGGGTGACGTCGTCGGAGGACCTGCTGCCGTCGGATGCGGTCTGCATGGACCACATCGGCGATGAACATCTGCGCCGCCACCTCGGCGCAATCATGACCGCCTCCCGCTGCTCGTTCTGCACCACGCGTTCGCTTTGTGGCGAACCGGTGGCCGTCGACCTCCACCACCTCATGCACCGCGTTCTGGGCGCCGTCCGGGAGAAGTACGAGCGCACGAGTACGCCTGAGCGGGGCATAGGCACCGCGCGTGCCGTCGAAGACATCTGCCAGGGAGTCGTCGAGCCCCGCGTGACACGCGCCCTGCTCCAGTGGACAGAGCCCGCCTCGTGGCAGCTGAGGGAGGCACCACGCCACCACCCTCCCGGCGCGGTCCACACTCCGTGGAATCTCTTCCGCCAGCAGGTCGGTCACCACAGACGGTTCACCCTGCTCGCCGGTCCCGGCCGGCACGGTGCACCCTCGCCCGTAGCCATGCTGGACGAGGTGTCTGTGGTCGTCAACCGGTTGGGCCTCGTCCGCACGCTACCCGCCGGGCAGCAGGTGTGGCGCGGCCGGATGCGTCGGGACCCGACCCCACCGGGTTACGCCGCAGCCGACATCGGCTCGACCCCCCTCGCGCGGGCCACTGCCAACCGGATGAGCCCCGTGGGCGTCTCGATGTTCTACGGATCCGAGAACGTGGCCACCGTCCTCGCGGAGATAACGGCCCACGATCCCCGGCCCTACGCCGCCGTCGCGGCATTCGAGCTGGTCCGCCCGGTCCCCGTGGTCGACTTGGCGACCGTACCCGCCGAGCCCAGTGTGTTCGACCCTGACCGAAGGTCCCTGATCGGTTCCGTCGAATTCATGCGGTCCTTCTCGGAAGACCTCAGCCGCCCGGTCGCTCGGGACGGGCACGAGCACGTCGCGTACGTCCCCACCCAGGTGCTGACCGAGTACTTCCGGTGCCTCTCACCGCTCAGCGTGGACGGCATCGCTTTCCGCTCCGCCCACAACGGCGGCGTCAACTACGTGCTGTTTACTGGCCCCGAAGGATGCGTTGACCCCGGCGGTGAAACGCCCCGCGCGGTCCTTCGCCTCCAACCGGGCACCGAACGGGTCGTTGCACGTGAGGAAGTATCTAAGCATGGCTAAAGGGTGTTGCCGAAGGTCCGACACGGTCAGGTTGGAGTGGTACTCGGCCTGCCGTTTCACCCAGTGAGGGTGAAGTTGTGCATGGTGGCGATGGCTTGGACGGCGTGGTGGAGGCCGTCGTCGCCTCTCTACTGGCAGTCGCGGACGATCTTCCAGTCCTTGTGCGGGCGAAGGTGTGCTCGACGCGGGCACGGACCCGGCGGTGCTCGGCGTTGTCCTCCTCCTGCCCGCGCAGCAGGGGACGTCCGGCCCTTCTGCGGTGCGAGACGATCAGTCCGGTGCCCAGGTAGGCACCGTCCGCGAAAGCCGTCGTCCCGGCCGCTGCGGCCGGCAGGTCCGACTCCCGCCAGACGTGTACGCCGGTCCTTGTCGCCCGGCGCGGGCCGGGCCGAGGCGATGACCAGGCGGGTGTCGGCGTCGACGATGCCCTGCACGTTCGCGGAGAACCGGTAGTTCCGCGATGAGGCGGCGGCCTTCCGGTCGCGGACCGGGATCGCCGCCCGGATCAGGGATGCCGCCCAGGCGCGCGCCGACGCGTACGGGCCGCCGCCGGCCTGGGAGCCGATCTGGAAGCGGCCCCGGAAGCCGAAGACCGACCGGGAGAAGAAGCAGGAGCTGGCCAAGCAGCGCAAGCGGCTCAAGGCGGCCGGGATACGCCGGGTCTACGGCGGACAGTCGTGCCGGCCCCGGCCCCGGCAAAACCGCATCGGCAGTGCCGCCGCGCGCCGCGATGCCCGCGCCCTGTCCCGGATGCGGCACTCAAACGCCTGGCTGTGGTGACGACGCTGGGCATCGTCCACCGAGTGGACCGCCCGATGCCGACACCGGGTGGAGCCCATCGAGTGGCCTCCACCCAGTGGGCGCCACTCCACTCAGTGGACTCCATCGGGTGGAGTCCACTGCGGTGCGCACCAGCTGACGGTGGGCTCCACCCTCGCGCGCACCACGATGTCTCGCACCGCACGGCGTGCGCACCATCCGACGATGCGCGGCACTCTCGCCGGCACCCGGTGTGCCGCACCCGTACGGCACGGGCCCACGCGCCCCACCCCCCCCTTGACCAGGTTCGGCTCTACCCCTTGACCAGCTTCGCCACCGGCACGTTTCTCCTTGACACAGCAGGTCGCGGCCGCCGATCAGGGCCTGGTCAAGGGGGTGTGTGATAGGGCCCGCCAACGCGGCCGCGCACCTGGTGCGGTGCACATGGTGGTGCGCATCGGTGCGGTGCGGTGCGGTGTACCGCTCGGTGGAGTCCACCCGATGGGCGCGGTGCGCACCACCGCCGTCCCCGGTGCGGACTACACGATGGAGAGGCGCACCGGGTGGGCTCCTGCCGGTGCGGGGTGGGCGGCGAGGGCCTGGCCCACTCCGACCGCCTCCAGCTGACGCAGGACATCGGCGACGTCCTCGTGGTCTTCGGTGAGGACGTGGAACACGAACTCGATGACGGCGTGGGCGATGCCCTCCGCCGCCCCGGGGCCGGCCTGCTCCCAGATACGCAGGGACTTCACCAGGACGCGCCCGACCGCTTCCAGGGCGAAGCCGGCGTCGCACGGCTCATCACCCAGGGGCCCGGCCAGGGAGGTGACGGGGACGACGATCCGCTCGAGGACGTCGACGAGCAGCTCGGCCATCCGCGGCTCGGCGCCGGCGAACTCGTCGGCGGCTTCGAACTCAACGGCCTGGATGGCCCGGAGGTAGCTGAACGCGCTGATCGCCGCGTGCGGGGCCATCGGAGCGAGCGGCAGGGTGGTGGTCTCGGGCATGACGGCTCCTCATATACGGTCCACCGCACGGATCGCGACGGCCCCGGGTCCCGAGACTGGGGGAGCGGCCCTGTGGACAGAGTCCGCGCACCGACGGTCAACACCCCACCCCTTGTCCTGGTTCGGAAGACGGCGCGTTTCTCCTTGACCTGGCTCGCTAGGTGCGACATTCCGCCCATTTCGGCGGGGGAGAAACCTCGACGACGATCGGAAGATCCGCAACGGCATGGCGTACGGCAAGACCAGGCACGCAGCGATGCCGCCGGCCATGGCGGCGCCGATGGTGACGACCTCGTTCACGATCGTCTCCGAGCTCTGCGCCGCACCCGCCGAATGATCACGGCTCGATAACAGGCGTCACACCATCGGCTTCCCCGGCACCTGTAGCAGGTGAATGCGGGACTCTGCCCGGAGTCCCACGCCCACCCGCGTGAGGAGCCTCGACAATGACGCATACCAGCAGTGCCCGGCAGCCCGAGCCGGAGCCGCGCCCGACCTGGTCAAGGGGTGCCGAGCGCCCTGGAGACGGCCCGGATTCCAGTGCCGCGTCCAGTGCCGTGAACGATTCCAACGTCGTGCCCATCACCGCAGCTCACGCCACCCGCCAGGGGGGTGCCCGGCACGCTGACACCTCTCTCCCTACACCTGAGACGCGAAGGGGAAGAAGCCCACTCCCACGGCCGGGAAGGTACGGGCTGATGCGTTGCGGGCAGATGGCCCAGGTGATCACGGGGGAGGGGTCGGACGGCCGGTCGTACGTGCGCAGGGCCATGGTGGAACTGGCGGAACTGGGGCTGGCGGAGACGAACGGGAAGGACGGCAAGCACCCGATCTGGAACCTCACCCCGGCCGGGCAGAAGGCTCTGGCCGACGGCAACGAACTACCGGCACGACCGAAGGCCGGCACTGGAGCGAAGGCCGTCCGAGCCGGGTTCGGCCCGCACGCCGTCGCGGTGACCGACACGGTCCTCGCCTACACCGACACCGTCCTTGGTGGGCGCCGGGAGTACCTGACCGACTGGCAGGTGGAGGTCAACCACGCCATCAAGGAGACCGGCCTGTCCTTCAACGCCGACGCGGTCCTCGCCGTGCCGACCAAGACGAGCGAGGTCCGTCTCTTCGAACTCGATAACGGCACCATGTCCCAGGCCCGCCTCGCCAAGGAGGTCTGGGACTACGAGCGGTATGCCGGGCACCGCGTCTGGGAGGGGGTCCGCGGCACGATCGGCGGGACGTACCCGTTCTGGCAGCGCCACCGATACACCCGCTCCACCACCTTCCCGCGGCTGCACGTCGTCCTGGCGGGCAAGGCCGAACACCTCCTCGACAACCGCCTCCAGGCGCTCACCGACGCCGTGCAGGGCATCACCATCGCGGTGTGGGCCAACACCCTGCCCCGGCTGAAGCGCGGCGAGCCCTGGTACGAGATCGGTGTCGACGACCCGCACCAGCGCCGCGCCCGCTACCCCGAAGCGGTCGGCCGCTGACCGACGCTGGGCAAGCCCAAGGGGAGCCTGGGCAAGCCGCCCCGACCACCGGCTTGCCCACTCCGGCCGACCAGGCGGAGTCGGTCACGGCCCACTCCGGGTTTCCCGGCGAGGCCGCGGCTGACCGATGACCAGTCACCGCTGCGGTCGGGAGTTGCATGGGTCGGTCACGGTGCTGACGTGCTGTTTGACCGATCGCGGGAGACGGATCGGTCACGCCCGGCCTGCCGATCGGTCACGGCTTTTGCTGGGCAAGCCCTCGGCAGGGAGGGCTTGGCCCAGCGTCCGGATCGCGTGACGGGACGGTTCCCGAGGTCGTGGCGTCACCGGCTGGGACGCGGCGGCCCGGAGCCGGCCGACGCCCCCTCTCTGGCCGTAGACCGGAGCCAACCGGCCGTTCGTGGGGTGCAGGACGATGTCGATGTACTCGTCCAGGTCGAGGTCCGAGTCGGCGCGGAGGTCCTCGGGCGTGCGGGTCCAGTCGGCCAGGTCGGCCACCTCACGGGCGCCTCGAAGCGCGTCCTCCCGGGAGGGGAAGGCGGCGAGTCCCAGGCCGGAGTGGTGGGCCAGCCGCCACGGGTTGGCGACGCCGTCGCGCTCCTCCCGGAGGTCTTCGGGCAGTTCGTAGACGCGCAGGCCAGGCACCGGCTCGACGCCGACTGCGGAGAAGTCACTGTTGGAGCCGACCGCGCGGATTCGGCAGTCGACCGACGGCAGCGCGTCGCCGTACGGGTCGACCTCGGGGTGCGTGTACCGGATCGGCTTGCCGAGGGCCCGGGAGTAGTCGATCTCCGAGCGCGTGGAGTCCCCGATGTAGTCTCCGACGATCAAGACCTCGTCGGCAAGGCGGATCTTCGCGCGGTGCAGGTCGTCCAGGCGGTATTTGAGGTCCGCCGCGTCCGCCGGGTCGGCCCAAAGCGCGTGCGGCTGCTTCATGTCGCAGCCCGGGCGGACGACGATTCGGCCGGCGACGGTCTCCTGGAGGTCCGCCTCGGCCATCTCGTTCATGAAGCGGGTGGAGCCGCAGATGACGACGATGACCGGCAGGCCGAGGCCTCGCTTCGCGGAGACGAGGTGGCGCTCAGGGGTGCGTAACTGCGGGTGTGACACGGGTGTTTCTCCTCTACTTCGGGTTGAAGATGCGGTCGAAGGCCTCGCGGAAGACGGCCACGTTCTCCGCGGTCATCCGGTACGCGATGGCCTTCTCCCAGCTGACGTGGTTGGGGTCGTAGTGCGGGTAGATCGGGGCTTCGAGCCCCGCGGGCCACCACTTCCGGCGCTCGCCACGGCCGACGGCGCGGGAGAGGGCGATGGTCGGGCCGCGCAGCTTGCCGTCGAAGGCCTCGCGTAGCTCCTCGGCGCTTTTGTCGCCGTCAGCCTCCACGACGAGCCGCGCAAAGGTGAGCGCGTTGGCCGGCAGCGACGCGAGGTACTGCACGGCGCGCTCGACGTTCCATGCGGTGTCGGTCGTCACCGCCAGTTCCTCGCGGTGCTCGGCGAGCAGTTCGAGCAGTTTCCGCTCGAACTCGGGGGAGGCTCCTTCGATGGTGATCTTCACGAAGACCTCCGGTGAATTCTTGCCCGGTTCTTACTTCGGTTCTGCATGGGAGGAGCATGCCGGAGCCCGACCCGGTCCGTCTAGCCCCGGGGAGAATCTGGCCAGAATTCTGCACGAACGAGTGAACCGGCGTCCCGGCGGGCCGAGTTGGGTGACGTCCGGGCGCACGAGCAGAGGCCCCGAGCGGGGGCATGTGCCCAGCTCAGGGCCCCTCGGGGACGCTGCGGGTGGCCCTAGCTTGATCTTTAACGTCCGAGGTCGAACGGTGCCTCGTACTTGATCACTCGGTTCGGTAACCGCCGTACGCGGATACGGCCTTCGTCTGGAT